>JBEAXD010000182.1:0-3570 GCA_041159995.1 Actinomycetota bacterium
TCGTGCTCAACGCCGTCGTCGGCTTCGCCGGCCTCCCGGCGACCGTCGCCGCGCTGCGGGCGGGCAAGCGCCTCGCACTCGCCAACAAGGAGAGCCTCATCGCCGGCGGCCCGGTCGTGGCCCGGGTGCGCGAGGAGGGTGGGGGCGAGATCGTGCCGGTCGACTCCGAGCACTCGGCCGTCTACCAGTGCCTGCGGGCCGGCGCGCCCACCGAGGTCGACCGCATCGTGCTCACCGCGAGCGGGGGGCCGTTCCGAGGGCGTTCCCGGGCCGAGCTCGAACAGGTCACGATCGAGGACGCGCTCGCGCACCCGACCTGGTCGATGGGTCCGAAGATCACGATCGACTCCTCCACCCTCGTGAACAAGGGGCTCGAGGTCATCGAGGCTCACGAGCTCTTCGGGGTGCCCTACGACCGGATCGACGTGGTCGTGCACCCGCAGTCGGTCGTGCACTCGATGGTCGAGTTCGTCGACGGCGCCACGATCGCGCAGCTCTCGATGCCCGACATGCGCCTCCCGATCGGGTTGGCGCTCGGTGCGCCCGCTCGCCTCGACCAGCCGTTCGGTGCGATCGACTGGACCACGCTCGGCGCGCTCACCTTCGAGGTGCCCGACCGAGCGGCGTTCCCCGCGCTCGACCTGGCGTACGCCGCGGGCCGGGCCGGCGGATCGGCCCCTGCGACGTTCAGCGGGGCGAACGAGGTGGCGGTGGAGGCCTTCCTCGCCGGCGCCATCGCCTGGCTCGACATCCCGGGGGTGGCGGGCGAGGTCCTCGACGCGGGCACCGGGAACATCGCGGAGGTCGCCGACGTTCTCGAAGCGGACCGCATCGCACGCGAGCGGGCCCGGGCCGCCGTCGACCGGCGCACGGCCTGACTCCGTACACCCCGTGGTGCTCCGGCCGCGTGGCCGGGCGCCGACACACCCCGACGATCCGAACCCGAGACCCCGAGGAGAGCGCACCGTGAGGGACCCGCTGGGCGAGAGCACCGAGGTCAGTTCGCGACGGGCCACGGTCGGCCTCTTCGCCGTGATCCTGCTCGTCGTCCTGGCGGCCGTGCTGCGACCGTCGATCAGGATGACGGTGCTCATCGCGTTCGGCCTCGTCCTCACGATCATGCTGCACGAGGCCGGTCACCTCATCGGGGCGAAGCGGGGCGGTATGAAGGCCACCGAGTTCTTCCTCGGGTTCGGCCCGCGCCTCTGGTCGATCCGGCGGGGCGAGACCGAGTACGGCATCAAGGCGATCCCGGCCGGCGGATACGTGCGCGTCATCGGCATGAACAACCTCGAGGACGTCGAACCGGAGGACGAGGCCCGCACCTACCGGGCCGCGCCGTACGGGCGGCGCATCGTCATGATCCTCGCCGGGGTCACGGTCAACCTCATCCTCGCGTTCCTCCTCACCTTCACCTTCCTCGTCGGCCACGGACCCCAGCGCATCACCAACGACGTCGGGTCGGTGCTCGCCGGGTCGCCGGCGGCCGAGGCCGGCATCCGGGTCGACGATCGCATCGTGGCGATCGACGGCCGCCGCATCACGGACTGGGAGCAGGTCGCACCGGCGGTCCGGTCCGGCGGCGGTGCGATCGAGGTCACCGTCGAGCGCGACGGTGCGACGCGCACCGTCACCCTCACGCCGACGGTGGTCGACGGCGTGCGTCGTATGGGGGTGACCGCCGGGGTCGCGTCCGAGCCGGTGCCGCCGCTCCAGGCGGTGCCCCGCACCTTCTCGGTCCTGTGGACCGGCACGCAGCAGACGGTGAACGGCATCGGGCAACTGTTCACCCCGAACGGCGTGACGCAGTACTCGCGCACGGTGGCCAATCCGGATGCGAACGGCACCGGCGGCACCTACTCCGACGACACCCGGCCGCGTTCGGTCATCGGCATCGTCGCCGACGGTGACGACATCATCGGCAACTCGTTCTGGGGGCTGCTCGCGCTGCTCGGCGCGATCAACCTGTTCCTCGCGCTGTTCAACCTCATCCCGCTGTTGCCCTTCGATGGCGGACACGCGGTGGTGGCGACCTACGAGGCGATCGCCTCGAGGGTGTCGGGACGGGCCGTCCGGGTCGACCACCGTCGGCTCATGCCGATCACCGCCGCCGTCGTCGGTGTGCTGCTGCTGCTCGGCATCTCGACGATGTACCTCGACGTCCGGGGCATCATCCAAGGTGGATGACGCGCTCGTCGTAGGCTGACCACCGATGGACGCCGCCGAACGCCCGACCACCCGCTCGCCCCGTCGTCCGACCCGCCGGCTCATGGTGGGATCGGTTCCCGTGGGGGGCGGCGCACCGATCTCGGTGCAGTCGATGACCACCACGAAGACGGCCGACGTCGAGGGCACGCTGCAGCAGATCTACGCGCTCGCCGCCGCCGGCGTCGACATCGTGCGGTGCACCTGCAACGACGAGGCCGCGGCCGAGGGTCTCGCCCGGATCGTGCCCCGATCGCCGGTGCCGATCGTCGCCGACATCCACTTCCAGTACAAGCTCGCCCTGGCGGCGATGGAAGCGGGCGTCCACGCGCTGCGGCTCAACCCGGGCAACATCCGGAAGCCCGAGCACATCAAGCTCGTCGCCAGCGAGGCGCGTGACCGCGGGCTGCCGATCCGCATCGGCGTGAACGCGGGCAGCCTCGACCCCGACATCTCCGACCAGTTCGGCGGTGCGACGCCCGAGGCCCTCGTCGCCTCCGCCCAGCGCGAGCTCGCCTACTTCGGTGAGGTCGGGTTCGAGGACTGCAAGATCTCGGTGAAGTCATCGACCGTGCCGGTGATGATCGACGCGTACCGACTGCTCTCCGAGACGGTCGACGCTCCGCTCCACCTCGGCGTCACCGAGGCCGGCCCGCCGCCCGCGGGCCTCGTGAAGTCGACCGCCGGCATCGGCACGCTCCTCGCCGAGGGGATCGGCGACACCATCCGCTACTCGCTCACCGCCGACCCGGTCGAGGAGGCGCGCGCGGGCCGGACGCTCCTCGAGGCCCTGGGCCTGCGGGAGCGCCGCGGCCTCGACCTCATCGCCTGCCCGTCCTGCGGGCGGGCCGAGGTCGACGTCATCGCGGTGGCGAACGAGGTGATGTCCGCCCTCGAGTCCCGGAACATCCCGCTGCAGGTCGCGGTGATGGGCTGCGTCGTGAACGGACCCGGTGAGGCTCGCGAGGCCGACCTCGGCATCGCATCGGGTCGGGGCAAGGGACACCTGTTCGTGAAGGGTCACGTGGTGCGGGTCGTGCCCGAGGCCGAGATGGTCGGTGCGCTCATCGAGACCGCCGAGCGCGTGATGGCCGAGGGGATCGACGCGGTGATCGCGTCGGCCGAGGCCGGCGCGGCGGAGGAGGCGGCGGCCACCCGGGTCGAACTGCTGCGCACCCAAGGTGAGGACGCGAACCACTCGGAGGAGCGCATCGCCCGCATCCGCGAGCTTGCGGACTGAGGGTCCCGGTGGAGGAGCGCTGGTTCACGGACGCCCACGGCGTCGAGGTGTTCAGCCGTCACTGGCCGGTCGAGGCGCCGCGTGCGGTGGTCCTGATCGCCCACGGCGCGTCCGAGCACTCGGGC
>JBEAXD010000223.1:0-5559 GCA_041159995.1 Actinomycetota bacterium
GCTCGAAGAAGTTGAACGAACCGCCGGAGCACCCCGTGCCCCGCATGTTCACGCCGACGTACGCGTAGCCCTGGAGGTTGCCGATGATCTGGAACGGGTTGAGCGATGCCGTCGGGTTCGACGGGTCGTACCCCGAGTACTCCATCAGCACCGGGTACGGGCCCTCGTCGGCCGGACCCGGCAGGGAGACGTTGACGCTGAGCTCGGTGCCGTCGCGCGTCGTCAGGTAGCCGTACCCGGCGTCGAGCTCCTGGTTCTCGTACAGCGACTTCGGCGGGATGTCGTCGGCGGCGTCGACCTCGAGCGGCTTCGAGGTCGTGAGGCCGGCCACGGCCACGCGGTACCCGGTGCCGGGGTCGACGTCGCGGAACACGTAGCCACCGAGGTCGTCGATCGTGCCGTCGTCGACGGTCCGCCCGGCCCGCTTCAGCGCGACCTTGGCCCCCGGTGTCGCACCGACCACGTACACCTGCTCGACGCTGCCGCGGGCGTCGACCGTGGGCCCGGTCTTCGCAGTGGCGGCGCCCGCCGGCACGGCGGTGAGCCCGCCGATGACGAGGGTGCCGGCCACGACGGTGGCGGCGAGACGACGGTGGAGTTTCGGCACGGATCCCCTCCGGGGGCGACGGCGGTCGACGGTCGGGCGCATCGTTCCACACCGCACCCGGATGCGTCCCTTCAGCCCCGCCGGGTCGGACCGTCGGGCCCGGGAATCGAGGCGGGCCCCGCGGGGGCGCGCTGGTACCGTCCCCGCCCGTGGGACTCGTGGTGCAGAAGTTCGGAGGGACCTCCGTCGCCGACCCGGATCGGATCCGGGCGGTCGCGGATCACGTCATCCGGACGCGGGCGGCCGGGAACGACGTGTGCGTCGTGGTCTCGGCGATGGGGAAGTCGACCGACGAGCTCCTCCGTCTGGCCGCCGACGTCGCCCGGGATCCCGCCGGTCGCGAGATGGACATGCTGCTCACGGCGGGCGAGCGGATCTCGATGGCGCTGCTGTGCATGGCGATCATCGACCGCGGCGTGCACGCGGTCTCGTTCACCGGGTCACAGGCCGGCATCGTGACCGACACCGTCCACGGTCGGGCCAAGATCCTCGAGGTCAAGGGCGACCGCATCCGCGAGGCCCTCGCCGAGGGCTCGGTGGCGGTCGTCGCCGGGTTCCAGGGCATCTCGACCGACAAGGACATCACCACCCTCGGTCGTGGCGGTTCGGACACGACGGCGGTCGCGCTCGCCGCCGCGCTCGGCGCCGAGGCCTGCGAGATCTACACCGACGTATCCGGCGTGTACACCGCCGACCCCCGGATCGTCCCGAAGGCGCACAAGCTCTCGAAGGTCTCCTACGACGAGATGCTCGAGATGGCGGCGACCGGGGGGCGCGTCCTCGCGCTGCGTTCGGTCGAGTTCGCACGCAACTACGGCGTGCCCGTGCACGTCCGCTCGAGCTTCACCTGGGAGCCGGGCACCTGGGTCGTTCAGGAGGACCCCTCGATGGAGCAGGCGATCGTCAGCGGAGTCACCCACGAGACCGCGGAGGCCAAGGTCACGATCTCGCGCGTCCCGGACGAGCCGGGCGTCGCGGCCCGGCTGTTCCGGCGCCTCGCGGACAGCGAGATCAACGTCGACATGATCGTGCAGAACGTGTCCACCGACGGGCACACCGACATCTCGTTCACCGTGCCCGAGGTCGACCTGGCCCGCACGCTGCAGGTCGCCGAGGAGATCGCGACCTCGGTCGGTGCGAGTGGCGTGGCCGCGGATCCGGACATCGCCCGGGTCTCGATCGTCGGCGCCGGCATGCGGACCAACCCGGGTGTCGCCGCGACCATGTTCGAGGTGCTCGCGAACGAGGGTGTGAACATCGAGATGATCAGCACCTCCACCATCCGGACCTCCTGCGTGGTGCGCTCCGGCGACGTCGAGCGGGCCGCGCAGGCCCTCCACTCGGCGTTCGGTCTGGACGCGAGCTGACCGTGGGCGTACGGATCGGCGTCATCGGTGCGACCGGACTGGTCGGCCAGGAGATGCTGCGGCTCATCGACGAGCGGGACTTCCCGGCCGACGAGGTGCGGGCGTACGCCTCGCCGCGCTCGGAGGGCCGGGTGCTCACCTCGGGTGCGCGTGAGATCACCTGCGAGGTGCTGCGCGACGGCTGCTTCGACGGTCTCGACATCGTGATCGTCGACGTCGACGACCCGATCGCGCTCGAGTGGGCGCCGGTGGCCGCGGCGGCCGGGGCGCGGGTCGTGGACAACTCCGCCGCGTTCCGCGGCGAGTCCGACGTGCCGCTCGTGGTCGCCGAGGTGAACCCGGGTGACCTCGAGGACCTGCCGCGCAACATCGCGTCCTGCCCGAACTGCACGACGATGGTGCTGCTGACGGCGCTCGCGCCGTTGCACCGCGCGGCGGGCATCGACCGCATGGTGGTGTCGACCTACCAAGCGGTGAGCGGTGCGGGTCAGGCCGGCATCGACGAACTCGACGAGCAGTGGGTGTCCCGCGCCACGGACCTCCCGCCGCTGCGTCGTGCCGCCGCGATCGACGGGACCATCACGCCCGGCCGGGTGTGGGGGGCGCCGATCGCCGGCAACGCGATCCCGCTCGCGGGCTCGGTCAGGGAGGCGGGCTACACCTCGGAGGAGTGGAAGCTCGTCCGCGAGACCCACAAGATCCTCCACGACGACTCGATCCGGGTCACCGCGACCTGTGTGCGGGTGCCGGTGTACGTGGGTCACTCGATGACCGCCAACGTGCAGTTCCGCTCGGCCATGGACGCCGCGACCGCGGCGGGCCTGCTCGCATCGGCGCCCGGGGTGCGTCTCGTCGACGGTGGCGCCGGGGCCCCGACCGCGCTCGAGGGCGCCGGGATCGACCCGGTGCTCGTCGGCCGCCTGCGTGACGACCCGACCCAGGCGAACACCATCGACCTGTGGGTGACCGGCGACAACCTGCGCAAGGGTGCTGCGCTCAACGCGATCCAGATGGCCGAGATCCTCGTCCGTCAGGGCTGAACGGGTCCCCCGGACGCGAGGACGGCGCCCCGGAGGGCGCCGTCGACGGTGGTCGGGATGCCGGGATTTGAACCCGGGGCCTCAGCGTCCCGAACGCTGCGCGCTAACCAAACTGCGCTACATCCCGAAGGGGTGGTGAGTGTAACCGGGCGCCGCTCAGGCCTCGCCCTCGACCGCCCGGACCGGGCTGAGCAGCCGCTTGATCGCTCGGCGGAGCTGGCCGGCATCGACGGGCTTCACGAGCACCGCGTCGGCGTCGGCGCGCTGTGCGATGTGGCGGTCGGCCTCCCGGTCGAGCAGCAGCAGGATCGGCAGCTCGGGGAGGCGACCGGCGGCCGCTTCGAGACGCAGGTCGATCGCGGTGGCGATCCCGCCCTGGTTCGCGATCTGCAGGTCGAGGATCACGAGGTCGGGTGCATCCGCGGCCACCGTGGTCCGCACGTCCTGACCGCGGGTCACCTCGATGACCCGCTGCCCGGGTCCGGTGAGGCTCGTGCGGATCTGGTCCCGCACCCAGGCGGCTTCGGCGGCGACGAGGATCGTGGTCACGGGCGGGAGGCTATCGCCCGACCCGCACGCCGACCCGACCGAGCCGGCTCAGGACCCGTCCTCGTCGAGCAGGCGCCGGGCGATGGCGTCGAGTGCCTCGACGTCGTGGACGTCGTGGGGGAGGAACGCCACGAAGGCCACCGCCGCACCCGTGCCGAGGCGCATCCGGACCCCCTCGAGGTGTCGCCGCTCGCGGGCCGCGACCTCCTGGAGGTCGCCGAGCGTCTCGAGTCGGTCGGCGAGGCGGTGGCGGGCCGCGGTGACGCCCGCGTCGGCCCGCGGCAGCGCGCGCATCGCGGCGGCCCGGGCGTGGAGCGCGTCGCCGCGCTCGGCGCCGAACTGCGGGTGCACCCGGTTCACGACGAGGCCGGCCACGCGGTACCCGTGGTCGCCGATCGCCTGGGCGAAGTACTCGGCCTCGAGCACCGCGTCGCGTCGAGGTGAGGTGACGAGCACGAACGTGGTCGTGGGCGCGGCGATGACCACGCGCACTCGCCGAGCCCGCGCTCGGAATCCCTCCTCCATGCCCTCGAACGCGCGGAAGAAGGCGACGATGTCATCGACGACCTCGGTACCGATGACGCGGCTCGCGGTGCGCACGAGAGCCTGGACCGCGACGCCGGCGATTCGGAGTCCGGTGCGGGCCGGGGTGATGAGCACGCGGAACACGCGGTTCTCGAGGAGGCGCAGCAGGCGCTCCGGCGCGTCGAGGAAGTCGAGCGCGTGGCGACTCGGCGGCGTGTCGATGACGATGAGATCGAAATCGCCGTCCTCGTGCAGCTCGTGCAGCTTCTCCATCGCCATGTACTCCTGGGTGCCGCCGAGGGCCGAGGAGATCGTGCGGTAGAAGCCGTTCTCGAGGATCCGGGTCGCCTGCGCCTCATCGGCGGCGTGGCGGGCGACGAGCGCGTCGAAGGTCACCTTCGGGTCGAGCATCATCGCCGACAGGCGGCCACCGGGCCGCGAGTCGTCACGGGACCAGTGCGCCGGATCGATGACGACGGGATCGGGTGCCAGTTCCGGGAGCCCGAGCGCATCGGCGAGGCGTTTCGCCGGATCGATGGTGACGACGACGGCTCGCCGGCCGGCCCGCGCCGCGTCGATCGCGAGCACCGCCGCGGTGGTGGTCTTGCCGACACCACCGCTGCCGGCGCAGATGATCACGCGTGATGTGTCGACGAGCTCCCGGAACGTGGTCACCTCGGTGCCCCCGGGTCCTCGAGCGCGTCGATCGCAGCGCCGAACGCGCTCGCGAGGGTCTCGATCTGGGGTCGTCCGATGTCGGCATCGAAGATGAAGGGGAGGTGCACCTGGGCCAGCGGCAGCGCGACGGCGAGGTGCGCGGCCTGCGCGTGCTGCACGTCACTCCGCGCGCGTCGGAACGCGGTCGCTGCGGCGAGATCCTCGACCTCGGCGATGGAGAGCGGGACGTCGAGGAGCGCGGCGTCGGCGGCGATGGCCGTCGCGCTGGCGTCCGCGTCCGGAGCGCCGAGTTGGGGGTACATGCCGTTCACCACGACGGGCATGAGCGACACGCCCACCCGGTCCTCGAGCGCGAACGCGGTCTCGGTCGCCTCGCGCACGGGGGTCTCCTCCGGCGCGGTGACGAGCAGCACCTGGCAGCGGGCGGGGTCGGTCAGCATGGCGACGACGTCGGACGCCTGGCTCCGGATCGGGCCGACCGCCACCGCGTCGAGCAGCCCGAGCGGCGAGGTCAGGAAACTCACCGCGTGCCCGGCCGCGGGCGCGTCCACGAGGATGAGATCGAACCCGCCGGCCGTCTCGATGCTCTTCACCTTGCCCAGCACGAGGATGTCCTTCATGCCGGGCACGGCGGTGGCGATCACGTCGAGCAGGCCGGTCGTCCCGAGCCGGCGCGCGATCCGGCCGAACCCGTTCCCCTCGAGCCAGTCGACGAGCGCCTCGTCCGGGGTGAGGGTGCGGCCCCGGACGCCGGGGGCGAGGTCGATCTCCTCGTAGGTGAGGTCCGGTACGC
>JBEAXD010000264.1:0-3256 GCA_041159995.1 Actinomycetota bacterium
GGCCACCGCGTCGCGTTCGACGACGGCGATGCGCACGGTGTGGGGCAGTCCCCGCGACACCGTCACGGCCCCGACCCACGGCAACCGCTCGACCCGACGCGCCACCGCGCCCGTGTCGAGCAGCACGAGTGGTTCACCGGACCGCACCCCGGCGAACTGCGACACCGCGTCGGCACGCGCCCCGGAGACGCCCTCGACCCGGACCTGCCGGGCCTCGAGCAGGGAGGAGTGGACGAGCACGTACGTGAGACCGGCGAGCGCGACCACGCCGACGCCCGCGGCGAGGGCCACCGCGCGCCGTCGCGCCGCGATCCGAGCGACCTCGCCCCGGCGGGCCTCGATCCTCGGGTCGACCCGGGGCGTCACGCCGCGACCTCCGGGTCCCAGCCCCCGGGCCCGAGCCAGTGGAGCTCCGGGGTGAGCAGGATGCCCGTCGCGTCCGCGACCCGCGACCGCACGGTGCGCAGGAGGGCCGCAACGTCCGCCGCGGTGGCACCCGGATCGGCCTGGATGAAGTTGGCGTGCTTCTCGGAGACCACCGCACCGCCGACGCGCAGGCCCTTGAGCCCGGCGGCCTCGATGATGCGACCGGCCGAGTCGCCCTCCGGGTTGCGGAAGACCGAACCCGCGTTGGCCCCACCGGGTTGGTGCTCCCGACGCCAGCGCACGATCTCGGCGAGGCGCGCCTCACAGGCCCCCGGGTCGTCGGACGCGACCGTGAAGTCCGCACCGGTGACGATCTCGTCGGGCCGCAGGTTCGAGTGCCGGTAGGCGAGGTCGAGCGCGACCGGTTCGCGGGCCGTCGGGCGACCCGTGCCCGCCAGATCGACGACGACCGCCGAGACGAGCACATCGGCGGTCTGGCGCCCGTGACCCCCGGCGTTCATCCGGACCGCGCCACCGACGCTCCCGGGGATGCCGACGTAGAACTCGAGACCCGTGCGGCCCGCCGCCGCGGCACGACGGGCGAGGACCGGGAGGGGGACCGCACCGCCGGCGCAGACCGACTCCTCCCCCACCGCGACCGCCTCGAAGGTCCCCTCGAGCACGACGACGATGCCGGGGAACCCGGCGTCCGACACCACGAGGTTCGAGCCGCGCCCGATCGTCACCAGCGGCACCTCGGGGGCGTCGGCCCGGGCCTCGGCCACCGCGACGAGGTCCTCGGCGGTCGCAGCGCGCACGAGCAGACCCGCCGGGCCGCCGAGCCGGTACGTCGTGAGGGGGGCGATCGGGGCGTCACGTTCGACCCGGCCGGCCAGACGGGGTGCGAGCCCGGCGGCGATCGCGTCGAGTGCGGCGGTGGTCATCCGCCGACCCACTCGTCCGGGACCGTCGTGAGGTCGCCGGCCCCGAGGGTGAGGACGAGGTCGCCGGGGCGGGCGTAGCGGGGGACGTGGGCCACGAGTTCGGCACGGTGCGGCAGGTACGTCACCGGCAGGTCGGGGTGGGCGTCGAGCACGGCGCGCAGCACGAGTCGGCCGGTGACCCCCGGGATCGGCTCCTCGCTCGCCCCGCACACGTCGGTGAGCACGAGGTGGTCCACCCCCTCGAACGCATCGGCGAACTCCCGCCACATGAGCTGGGTGCGCTTGTAGCGGTAGGGCTGGAACACCGCCACGATGCGGTTCCACCCGCCCTCGTGCGCCGCCCGCAGGGTCGCGCGGATCTCGCTCGGGAGGTGGGCGTAGTCGTCGACGTAGGTCACCCCGTCCCGCTCGCCGCGGAACTGGAACCGACGCGACACCCCACCGAACCCGGCGAGGGCGTCGCGCACCGTGGCGAAGTCCACCCCCAGGCTCATCGTGAGCGCCGCGGCCGCGGTCGCGTTCTGCGCGTTGTGCGAACCGAGGAGCGGGAGCGCGACCTCGCCGAGCGCCTCGCCGCCCCGCAGCAGCGTGAACCGGGACCCCCCGACTCCGCTGCGGTAGTCGACCGCCCGGACCTCGGCGTCCTCGGCCCAGCCGTAGGTGACGGCGCGGGGGTGCACCGCGGCCATGCGGGCGGTGACCGGGTCGTCGGCGCACAGCACGACGGGGCCGTCGACGTGGCCGGCGAACACCTCGAACGCGGCCTCGAGGCGCGCCATCGTCCCCCAGTAGCCGAGGTGGTCCTCCTCGACGTTCGTGACGATGGCGGCATCGAGGTCGAACTTCAGGAACGAGCCGTCGCTCTCGTCGGACTCGACGACGATCCAGTCACCAGCGTCCATGGCCGCGTTGGTACCGACCTCGTGGAGTTCGCTCCCGATGACGAAGGACGGGTGGAGCCCGGCGGCGCGGAGGATGAGCGTGACCATCGACGACGTGGTCGTCTTGCCGTGGGTGCCGGCGACGCCGATGCCGCGCCGGGCCGCGACGACGCCGGCGAGCGCGTCCGAGCGGTGGTACACCCCGATCCCCCGGGCCTCCGCTGCGGCGACCTCGACGTTGGTGCGGGGCACCGCGGTGGAGATGACGACCGCGTCGCACCCTGCGGGCACGTTCTCCGCCCGCTGGCCGACCGTACAGGTGACGCCGAGCAGCGCGAGCCGGTCCATGCGCCGGTTGGGTGCGAGGTCGGTGCCGGACACGCTGTGCCCCAACTCGGCGAGCACCGCCGCGAGCGCACTCATGCCGTGCCCGGCGACCCCGACGATGTGGATCGTGCGCGGCGAGGAGAGGTCGAGCCGACCGGACTGCTCAGGCGCGGGCACCGGCCACCTCCTCGACGAGATCGGCGAGCCGGTCGGCGGCATCGGGTCGGGCGAGCGTGCGGGCCGCCTCCCCCATCCGGGCGAGACGCGCCGGATCGGCGAGCAGCGGCGTCACCAGCGCGTCGAGGGCCTCGGTCCGACAGTCGCGGTCCGCCAGGAGCACGGCACCACCCACGTCGACGAGGGCCTGCGCGTTCCGGGTCTGGTGGTCACCCGCCGCGCCCGACCACGGCACGAGGACCGCCGGCACGCCGGCCGCCGCGAGTTCCGCCACCGTGACCGCGCCGGCCCGGCACACGGCCAGGGACACCTCGGCGTAGAGACGATCCATACGCTCCTCGTACCCGATGAGCTCGTAGTCGAGCGCGTCGTCCGGATCGCGGCTCGCCGCGAGGTCGGCGCGACAGCCATCGACGAAGCGGGCACCGGCGACGTGACGGATCCGCACGTCGGTGCGGTCGCGCCAGCGGGTCGCCAACCCGATGGTGGCCTCGTTGACCCGACCCGCCCCGAGGCTGCCACCCACCACCCCGAGCAGCGGGCGATCCGGGTCGGGGGCGC
>JBEAXD010000298.1:0-4551 GCA_041159995.1 Actinomycetota bacterium
GTTCCCCTCGATCTGCACGACACGGGCACCGTGGATGAGGGCCTGGGCCAACTTGCCCATCGCGATCTTGCCCTCGGGGATGATGACGCCACAGGTGAGTCCGGCCCGCGCGCTGTAGGCGGCGGCGGAGGCCGAGGTGTTGCCGGTCGATGCGCAGATCACCGCCTCGGCACCGTCCTCGACGGCCTTCGTGATCGCCATCGTCATGCCCCGGTCCTTGAAGGAACCGGTCGGGTTCGAGCCCTCGACCTTGAGGCGCACGTCGAGGCCCAACTCCTCGGACAGGCGCACGGCCGGCAGCAGCGGCGTGCCGCCCTCGCGCAACGTGACGACCGGGGTCGCGTCGGTGACGGGCAGGTGGTCTCGGTAGGCCTCGATGATCCCCGGCCACGCCGCGCCGACCGGGCAGGCGTTCGGGTTCACGTGTCGGACCCGAGCACGCGGATCACCGAACCCACGCGCTGGACCACCTCGGTGGATCGGAGGTCCTCGACGGTGGCCCGCAGCGAGGCCTCACGGGCCGCGTGCGTCACGAAGATGAGGCGCGCGCCCTCGCCGATGCCCCGCTGGGCCATCGACTCGATGCTCACGCCGTGCCGACCGAAGGTGTCGGCGATCGCCGCGAGCACGCCGGGGCGATCGGCCGCCTCGACCTCGAGGTAGTACTGCGAGCGCACGTCGTCGATCGGGAGGATCTCGCGGCGGGTGAGGGTGCCGATGGTGGCGCCCCGGGACCCGCTGCGCAGGTTCTTGGCCGCGTCGATCACGTCGCCGAGCACCGCCGAGGCGGTCGGGAACCCGCCGGCCCCCCGGCCGTAGAGCATGACCTCGCCGGTCGCCTCGCCCTCGATGAAGATCGCGTTGAAGGACTCGCGCACCGAGGCGAGCGGGTGGTGCATCGGCACCATCGTCGGGTGGACCCGGGCCCCGATGCGCCCGTCGCGCTCCTCGACGATGGCGAGCAGCTTCACGATGTACCCGAGTTCGTCGGCCGAGGAGATGTCGGCCGCGCTGATGCCCGTGATGCCCTCACGGTGCACGTCGGTGTCGAGCACCTCGGCGCCGAACGCGATCGAGGCGATGATCGCGGCCTTCGCCGCGGCGTCGAAGCCCTCGACGTCCGCGGTCGGGTCGGCTTCGGCGAACCCGAGCGCCTGGGCCTCGGCGAGCGCGTCGGCGAAGGTCGAACCCGCCTCGGTCATGCGGGTGAGGATGTAGTTCGTGGTGCCGTTCACGATGCCGAGGGCGCGGCCGATGCGGTCACCGGCGAGGCTCTCGCGCAGGGGGCGGATGAGTGGGATGCCGCCACCGACCGCCGCCTCGAACAGGAGGTCGAGTCCGGCGTCCTCGGCCGCCGCGAACAGCGCCGCGCCCTTCGCCGCGAGCAGGGCCTTGTTGGCGGTCACCACCGGCTTGCCGCGGCGCAGCGCGTCGAGGATGAGTTCGCCGGCCGGCTCGATCGGACCCATGACCTCGACCACGAGGTCGACGTCGTCGGCGGCGACCACGGAGGCCGCGTCGTCGGTGAAGGTCCAGGCCCCGGCGGGCAGGCCCCGGTCACGGGCGAGGTCGCGCACCGCGATGCGGGTCACCTCGAGGCGCACCCCGGCGCGGGCCGCGACCACATCACCGTTGTCGGCGATCAACCGCACGAGGGCGGCCCCGACGTTGCCGCACCCGAGGAGTCCGAGACGTACCACTGCATCAGCCATGAGGGGCACAGTCTCGCGGACGCGCACCACCCCCGGCGACCCGGTACCGGGCGGGCTCGACCCTCAGTCGACGTCGAGGCGGGTGAGGTCGTCCTCGGTCTCGCGCCGGATCACGAGCCGGGGCGCACCGTGGCGCAGGAACACCACGGCGGGCCGGGGGATCTTGTTGTAGTTCGAGGCCATCGCGTAGCCGTAGGCCCCGGTCACCGGGGTGACGAGGAGGTCACCCGGCGCGACGCCGGCCGGGAGGTGCGCGTCGCCGACGATCACGTCGCCCTGCTCGCAGTGCTTGCCCGCGACCCGGGCGTCGAGCGGCCGGGGATCGTCGATGCGGTCCGGGAGGTAGGCCTCGTACCCGGCGCCGTAGAGGACCGGACGCGGGTTGTCCGACATCCCCCCGTCGATCGCGACGTAGGTGCCCACCCCCGGGATCTCCTTGACCGTCCCGACCCGGTACACGGTCACCGCTGCCGCAGCCACGATGGAGCGGCCCGGTTCGACGTGCACCGCCGGGGTGGGCAGGTCGCGGGCCGCGCTCCCCCGGGCCACCGCGTCGAGGAGGGTGCGGGCGTAGACGCCGACCTCGATCTCCGGATCCTCGGACAGGTAGCGCGCGCCGAAACCGCCCCCGAGCACGAGGTCGGCGACCGTCGCCCCGGTGGTGGTGCGGATCTCGGCGACGAGGTCGAGCACGACGTCGACCGCCCGGGTGAACGACTCGAGCACCCAGATCTGCGAACCGATGTGGCAGTGCAGGCCGCCGAACTCCAACCGGTCGCTCTCGACGACGCGCCGTGCCGCGCCGAGCGCGACGCCGTTGCTAACGGTGAACCCGAACTTCGACTCCTCCGTGCCGGTCTCGATGTACTCGTGCGTGTGGGCGTGCACGCCGGGTGTGACCCGGACGAGGACGCGGGGGCGCACCCCGATCTCGGCCGCGAGTCGTTCGAGGCGGTCGAGTTCGTCGTCGGAGTCGGCCACGATGCGCCCGACCCCCTCGGCGAGCGCCCGGCGCAGTTCGGCATCCGACTTGTTGTTGCCGTGGAGGGTGATGCGGGCCGCCGGCATGCCGGCGTGCAGGGCGACGTGGAGTTCACCGCCCGAGGCGGTGTCGAGGTGGAGGCCCTCCTCGGCCACGAGGCGCACCATCGCCGAGCAGAGGAAGGACTTGCCGGCGAAGGCGACGTGGTCGGCACCGAACGCGGCGGCGAACTCGCGGCAGCGGGCCCGCAGGTGGTCCTCGTCGTAGACGAACAGCGGCGTGCCGAACTCGGCGGCGAGTGCCTCGAGGTCGGCGGCGAGGATGCCGGCGGGCACGAGGCTCCGATCGAACGGCGCGGACCCCACCGCTCTACTCCTCCGCCTCGTCGTCGTCGCCGTCGAGGCGCTCCATCACCTCGGGCGCGTGCACCCCGAGGATGCCGAGCGCGTCGGCGAGGCCCACGCGCACCGCCTCGGCCAGCCAGAGCCGGGCCCGGGTGAGCGCCGGGTCGTCGGTGATGACGCGGCAGTCCCGGTAGAAGCCGTGGAACCGCGACGCGAAGTCCCGCACCCAGGTCGTCACGCGGTGCGGGGCGCGCAGTTCCGCCGCCGAGGCGAGCACGCTCGGGTACTCGGCGAGCGCACGCAGCAGGTCGAGTTCCCGCTCGTGCGTGAGCACCGACAGGTCGGCCTCGGCGAGCGGCCCGCGCTCGACGCCGGCCTCGGCGGCGCGACGGGCGATGGAGGCGACCCGGGCGTGCGCGTACTGCACGTAGTACACGGGGTTCTCCATCGACTGCGAGGTCACGACGTCGAGGTCGAAGGTCTGGGCCGTGTCGATGCCCTGGAGCAGGAAGGTGAGGCGACAGACGTCCGGGTCCACCTCGTCGAGGATGTCGGCGAGGGTGATGACGTTGCCCGCGCGCTTCGAGATGCGCACGAGTTCGCCGCCCCGCTCGAGCTTCACCAGCTGACCGAGGATGATCTCGGGCTCCGGAGCCTCCGCCGTGCCGATCCCGATCGCCTGCAGGCCGGTCTGGAGGCTCCGGACCTGCCCGTGGTGGTCCGCCCCCCAGATGTCGATGAGGTGCGTCCAACCGCGCCGCATCTTGTCCCGGTGGTAGGCGAGGTCGTTCGCGAGGTAGGTGGTCGAGCCGTCGCCCTTCACGAGCACCCGGTCCCGCTGGTCACCGAGCGCCTCGGACGCGAGCCAGGTCGCGCCGTCCCGCTCGTAGGTGTGTCCGCTCGCCACGAGGTGGGCGAGCACCTCGGGCACGTCCCCGCGCTCGTGGAGCGTGCGCTCGGAGAACCACGTGTCGAAGTGCACCCCGATGCGCGCGAGGTCCTCCTGCAACGAGGCGAGCACCGCCGCGTAGCCCCACTCGCGCGCCGTGGCCTCGTCGACCGCGTCGCCGAGTTCGGCGTGCAGTCGCGCGGCCATGTCCACGAGGTACTGCCCGTGGTAGCCGTCCTCGGGGGGCTCCTCGCCGCGGTAGCGCGCCATGAGCGACTTCGCGAACGTGTCGAGTTGGTTGCCCGCGTCGTTGAGGTAGTACTCGCGGTGCACCTCGGCGCCCTGGGCCGCGAGCACGTTGGCGAGCGCGTCGCCGACCGCGACCCACCGTCCACCACCCGCGTGCAGCGGACCGGTCGGGTTGGCCGAGACGAACTCGAGGTTGATCCGCGAATCCGCGAGCGCGTCACCCCGGCCGTAGGCCCCGGCGGCACCCACGACCTCGACGAGCACGTCGTGGAGCCAGCCCGGCGACAGGAACAGGTTGATGACCCCGGGTCCGGCGATCTCGGTGCGCTCGTGGTGGGGCGGAGCGGCGGCCTCGAGGGCCGCCGCGATCCGGCC
>JBEAXD010000136.1:0-2735 GCA_041159995.1 Actinomycetota bacterium
GAGCACGAGGCGATCGACCCCGGCGGTCGCGGCGGCCTCGAGCACGCGCAACGAGTACTCGGGGTTGCGCTTGTAGCCGTCGAAGAAGTGCTCGGCGTCGAAGAGCACCTCACGACCCTCACCCTTGAGGAACCGCACGCTGTCACCCACCATCGCGACGCCCTCCTCGAGCGTCGTGTTGAGGGTCTCGGTCACGTGGTAGTCCCAGCACTTGCCCACGATGCACAGCGCCGGCGCGCCGGACCGCAGGAGGTGGGCCAGGGTCTCGTCGGAGTCGACCTTCCCGCGGGCACGGCGGGTCGACCCGAACGCCACGAGCGTCGAGGTGGTGAGCCGCAGCTCGTCCGGGATGCGCTGGAAGAGCTCGTCGTCCTTCGGGTTGGCCCCCGGCCACCCCGCCTCGATGTACCGGACGCCCAGGAGGTCGAGCTGCTCGGCGATGCGCAACTTGTCGTCGACCGTGAGCGAGATTCCCTCGAGCTGGCTGCCGTCGCGCAGGGTCGTGTCGTAGATCTCGACGTACTTCGGGGTCCGATCAGTCATTGACGTAGTCCAGCCAGTCGGCGTACTTCGGGTTCCGGCCGTGGACGGCCTCGAAGTACGCGGCCTGCAGTTCGAGCGCGATCGGCCCGGGATCGCCCCCGCGCGGGCCGACGTTGCGGTCGTCCACCGAGCGCAGCGGCACGAGCTCGGCTGCGGTACCGGTGAGGAACGCCTCGTCGGCGAGGTAGAGGTCCGAGCGGAGCAGGTTCGCCTCGACCACCTCGTACCCGAGGTCCCGGGCGATCGTCATGATGCTGTGGCGCGTGAGCCCCTCGAGCGCACCCGAGGAGGTCGGCGGCGTGATGATGACGCCGTCGCGGACGATGAAGAGGTTCTCGCCCGTGCACTCCGCGACGTGGCCGTGGGTGTTGAGCAGGATCGCCTCGTCGTACCCTCCCTTGAGCGCCTCCACCTTGGCCAGCGAGGAGTTCACGTAGATCCCCGTGCCCTTGGCCGCGACCGGCATGACGTTCGGCTCCATGCGACGCCAGGAGGAGACCTTCGTCCGCACGCCGCGCCGGAGGCCCTCCTCGCCGAGGTACGAACCCCAGGGCCAGACCGCGATCGCGATGTTGTGCGGGCAGGGCAACGGGTTGAGTCCCATCTCGCCGTACCCGAGGTAGATGAGCGGACGGATGTAGCAGGAGTCGATCTCGTTGATCCGGATCGTCTCCTTCGTGGCCTCGCAGAGTTCGTCGACCGAGAAGGGCGGGTCCATCATGAGCAGGTGCGCCGACTGGTAGAGGCGGCGCATGTGGTCCCGCAGGCGGAACACAGCCGGACCGCGTTCGGTCGGGTACGCGCGGATGCCCTCGAACACGCCGGAGCCGTAGTGGAGCGTGTGCGACAGGACGTGGATCCGCGCGTCGTCCCAGTCGACGAACTCGCCGTCCATCCAGATCTTCTTCGTCGCTTCGATGGGCATCGCTGCTCGCTCCTGCGTGTGGTGTTCGGTCGTGGACGGGCGGGTCGTTACAGCGCCGCGGTGATCGCGGCGGCGATGGCGTCGGTGCCACCGGTGGCATCGTCGGAGGCGGTCACCGCGGTCCGCACCCGATCGGCGGCTGCGGTCTCCCCGAGGAAGTCGAGCATCATCGCGGCTGAGATGACCGCGGCCCGCGGGTCGGCCACGCCGGTCCCGGCGATGTCGGGGGCCGAGCCGTGGACCGGCTCGAACAGCGACGGACCGGTGCGCGCCGGGTTGAGGTTGGCCGAGGCGGCCCGACCGACCCCGCCGGCGATCGCCCCGCCGAGATCGGTGAGGATGTCCCCGAAGAGGTTGTCCGTGACGATGACGTCGTAGCGCTCGGGCCGCTCGACGAAGTGGATGCAGGCCGCGTCGATGTGCTCGTAGCCCGTGGCGACCTCGGGGTACTCGGCGGCGACGGCGTCGAAGGCGCGCTGCCAGAGGTCGCCGGCGAAGGTGAGCACGTTGGTCTTGTGGACGAGGGTGAGCCGCTTGGCCGGTCGCGCGCGCGCGAGATCGAACGCGTAGCGCACGCACCGCTCCACGCCCATGCGGGTGTTGACCGAGCCCTGGGTCGCGATCTCGAAGGGCGTGTCCTTGCGGAGGAACCCGCCCTCCCCGGCGTAGGTACCCTCGGTGTTCTCGCGCACGACGAGCATGTCGACCCCGCCGTTGAGAGCGGACGGCCCGGCCACGAACGGGCGCAGGTTCACGTACAGGTCGAGCGCGAACCGCATCTTGAGCAGGAGGCCGCGCTCGATGACCCCGGGCGGCACCTCCGGTGTGCCGACGGCCCCGAGCAGGATCGCGTCGAAGCCGCGGAGTTCGGCGAGCGTCTCGTCCGAGAGCACCTCGCCGGTGGCGAGGTACCGGCGACCTCCGAGGTCGTACTCGGTGGTCTCGAGGTCGACCCCGGCGGCCCCGACGACGCCGAGCGCCACCCCGATGACCTCGGGGCCGATGCCGTCCCCGCCGATGATGGCGATGCGGTGCGTCACGGTCGTGGTGCTCCTGGCTGGTCGGTGGGCGGACGTGCGGTCGGTGGAAACGAAAGACCGCCCACCGAGGTGGACGGTCAGGGGCGAACGCCGGGGGACGGCGTTCGCTAGGGAATGACGATGATGCGGTGGGCCACGGTCGGGCTCCACACGGCGCGACGGGCCGCGCCCGAGGTGCTGGAGGTCGCCGGAGCCGTCGCCATAGGGCTCGGAATGTACCACCCCGG
>JBEAXD010000214.1:0-9139 GCA_041159995.1 Actinomycetota bacterium
AGCGCAGCCTGGCCACCTACGCGTTGTTCATCGCGTACTTCCCGCTGCTCGCGGCCGGTCCGATCGAGCGGGCCTGGCACCTGCTCCCCCAGCTGCGCACCGAGCGGCGGCGGCCGAACCGGGAGCAGGTGTACTCCGGGATCCTGCTCATCATCACCGGCATCTTCAAGAAGGTGGTCATCGCCGACACCGTCGCGGTCGTCGCGAACGAGGTGTTCGCGCGGCCCGGGGGTCGCGGGTTCATCCCGCTGGCGGTCGGGGCGGTCGCGTTCGCCATCCAGATCTACGGTGACTTCTCCGGGTACACCGACGTCGCCCGCGGCACCTCGCGCCTGCTCGGCATCGAGGTGTTCCGCAACTTCGAGCAGCCGTACCTGTCGACCTCGATCACCCAGTTCTGGCGGACCTGGCACATCTCCCTGTCCTCGTGGCTGCACGACTACCTGTACATCCCGCTCGGGGGCAACCAGCGCGGGCGGTTCGGGACGTACCGGAACCTGTTCCTCGTCATGCTCATCGGCGGCCTGTGGCACGGCGCGGCCTGGACGTTCGTGATCTGGGGCGGTCTGCACGGTGTGGCGCTCGCGGTGCACCGGGCGCTCGGCGCGTACGAACCGCGGGGCCGACCGGGCGTCCCGGGTCTGCGCGACGTCCCGAAGATCCTCGGCACGTTCACGCTCGTCACCGCGCTCTGGGTGTTCTTCCGGGCCGAGACCCTCGGCGACGCGGTGGCGTTCTTCCGCAACATGGCGAACGGTCCGATCGGATCCGCGCCCGGGGCCTGGAAGGCCGACCTGCTCACGGTGGGCCTGTTCGCCGCGCTCGTGCTCGCGATGGACCTCGTCGACCGACGGCGAGCGGTCCTGCGGCCCCTGCAGTGGTCCCCGGTCGTGCAGGGCGCACTCGTCGGCGCGGCCCTCGTGGGCATCCTGGTCTGGTCGGGCACCGCGCCGGTGCCGTTCATCTACTTCCAGTTCTGAGCGGACCGGGCGATCCGGACCCGGCCTGCGCTCAGGTCGGCAGCGGGGACCAGGTCGCCAGCACCCGGGCGAGGTCGCGTTCGCCGAGCGTCGTGCGGAACCGCACCGACACCCCGTCGACGGTGAGGGCCCCGATGGTCGCCGCGCCGTCCTGGCCGATCCACCCGGTCGACGCCCCGGCCGTCAGGCGCGCCGAACCCGGCGCCGGCGGCGTCGGGCAGCCCGCGGCCTTGAGGTACAGCGCCAGGTACCCGGCCGAGAGCGGCCGACCCGTGGGCGCGTACAGCGTGAGCACCTGCTGGCAGGTCCCGTCCCCCTGACTCGGGGTGATGCCCACGACGGTGCGCAGGCTCCAGCCGTCCGGGAGGGCGCCGGGGGCGCGCCGGATCGCAGCGGGCAGCGCGTCCGCCTGCGGGTCGCGCACGCCGTCGACCGACACCGCCCCGTCCGGGACGGTGATGGCCGTGGCGCGGACCCCCCACCGCACGTCGGTGTAGGTGCGCCGGGCGACCTGCTCGCCGCCTGCGAACACCGTGGCCTCCCGCCCGCTGAACTCGGGCGCGGCACGCCGGACGAGGATGGCGGTGGGACGCTCGCCGTCCGCGATCTCCTCGGGCACGACGCGCAGCCGACGCGCCCCGGCCTCGCCGCGCCCGAGCCCGGTGACCCGATCGACGTCGGCGGCGAGCAGGGCGCTCACCGCGCCCGGCGTCGGCGCGAGCACGTCGCTCCCGAGCACGCCGAGCCAGACCCCGAGATCCGCGTCGGGCTCGATGCGCAGCCACGGAGCGCGCGCGCCGGTGGCGAGGCGCAGGTCGGATCGCACGTAGACCACGCCCCCGACCCGACGCACCTCCAAGCGACCGCCGTCGTCGTACTCGGTGGCGACGAGCGAGTCGTCACCCCGTCGCGCGAACTCCTCGTCGGCCCGTCCGGTCGCGTCGGGCCGGGACCTCGTGATGGTCCGCTGCCGGAACGACACCGCATCGGCGTCCGCCCCGGCGCGTTCGGCGGCGCGCAGCAGCGCCGTCCCCGCGGCCGAGGTCGCCGGCTCCGAGGATCCACCGCAGGCGGCGAGACCGAGGGTGAGGACCAGCGTGCCGGTGACCGCGGGCAGGAACCGGGTGCGAGCGGTCATCGGTGCTCCTCCTCGTCGTAGGCCACGTGCCAGAGGCAGAGGCCGTGGGGCGGGGCGAGTGCCCCGGCCGCGGCCCGGTCGCCGCTGCGCAGGATGGAGAGCATGGCACCCGGACGTCGCCGACCGAGACCGGCCTCGACCTGGGTGCCGACGAGCGCCCGCACCATCTGCCAGCAGAAGGCGGTGGCCCGCACCTCGTAGCGGAGCACACCGTCGCCGAGGTCGCGCCACTCCGAGGCGAGGACCCGTCGCATCGTCGTCGAACCGGCCGGCCCCCTACGGCAGAACGCAGCGAAGTCGTGCTCGCCGATGAACGGGTCCGCCGCGAGTTCGAGCGCGTGGCGGTCGATCGGTTCGGGCACCCACCACGCGGTGCGGGCCATGAACGGATCGGGCTCGCGCCGGTTCAGCACGGTGTAGCGGTAGGTGCGGGCGCGGGCGGAGTGCCGGGCGTCGAAGCCGGGCGCGGCGAAGCGGGCCTCGCGCACCACCACCTCGGGCCCGAGCATGCGGTTGAGGCGGTCCCGCAGCGCGTCGGGATCCGCACCCGGGGGCGCGACGAACGAGACGACCTGACCCCATGCGTGCACCCCGGCGTCGGTGCGGCCCGCGCACGCGAGGTCGACCTCGGTGCGCAGCACCTTGGCCAGCGCGGCCTCGATGACGCCGGCCACCGTGCGCTGGTCGCGCTGGCGGGCGAAGCCGTGGAACCCAGTGCCGTCGTAGGCGACGGTCATGCGGATGGGAACCGGACCGGCATCGTCCCCGGACGCGACTCCGCCGCCGGTACCGGCGGCGGGGACGTCGAACAGTGTCATCGGTGCGGCCGGCGGCCGTGGCTGGTCAGACCAGCTCGATGCGCGCCATGGGCGCGTTGTCGCCGGGACGCGGGCCGAGCTTGGTGATACGGGTGTAGCCGCCGTTGCGGTCGGCGTAGCGGGGCGCGATGTCGTTGAAGAGCCGCGAGGTGACCGTCTGGTCGTGGATCGTGGCGACCACGAGCCGCTGACGGTGCACGCCACCCTTCTTGGCCTTCGTGATGAGCTTCTCCGCGTACGGCCGCAGCGCCTTGGCCTTGGGCAGCGTGGTGGTGATCGCGCCGGCCTCGAACAGCGAGGCGGCGAGGTTCGCCATCATGTGCTTCTGGTGCGTGGGGCTCCCGCCGAAGCGCGGGCCCTTCTTCGGGGCGGGCATCCGATCAGTCCTTGATCCGCAGCGCGAGTCCGCGCTCGTCGAGCTTGACGAGCACCTCGTCGAGCGACTTCTGGCCGAAGTTCGTGATGGCGAGGAGGTCGTCCTCGGTCTTCATGACGAGCTGACCGATCGTGTCGACCCGGGCCCGCTTGAGACAGTTGCGCGGCCGCTCCGAGAGGTCGAGGTCCTCGATCGGGAGGTCGAGGTCGGGCGCGTGCGTCGACTCGATCTTCGGGTCGCCGAGCACGACCTTCGGCGCCTCGTTCGAGAGGTCGGCGACGAGGCCGACGAGCTCACCGAGGGTCGCACCGGCCGAGGCGAGCGCGTCGCGCGGCGTGATCGAGCCGTCGGTCTCGATCTCGATCGCCAACTTGTCGTAGTTCGTCGCCTGCTCGACCCGGGTCGGCTCGATCGAGAACGACACCCGGCGCACCGGGGCGAAGATCGCGTCGACCGGGATCACGCCGATCGGCGCACCCGCCCGCTTGGTCTTGTCGGCCGAGGCGTAACCCCGGCCCGGCTCAACCGTGATGTCGAGGGCGAGGCGACCCTTGCCGTTGACGCTCGCGATGTGGAGGTCCGGGGAGAGGATCTCGACGTCGGCGGTGGTCTGGATGCTCGCACCGGTGACCACGGCCGGGCCGGTCACGTCGAGGCGCAGGGTCACCGGCTCCTCCGAGGCGCAGGTGAGCACGAGGTCCTTGAGGTTCAGGATGATGTCGGTGACGTCCTCCTTGACCCCCGCGATGGTGCCGAACTCGTGGAGCGCGTCGTCGAAGCGCACCTGGGTGACGGCGGCCCCCGGGATCGAGGAGAGCAGGACGCGCCGCAGCGTGTTCCCGATGGTGTGGCCGAAGCCGGGCTCGAGCGGCGAGATGGTGAAGCGCTGGACGTTGCCCTGGGGCTCCTCGGCCTCGATCTCAGGACGCTGGATGATGAGCATGGGTGTGCCTCGTTCGCAGAAGTTCGACAGCGGGGAGTTGATTACTTGGAGTAGAGCTCGACGATGAGCTGCTCGCGCACCGGCACGTCGATCTGCTCGCGCAGCGGCAGGTCGCGCACCGTGGCGGTGTGGTCGGCGGCCGAGACCTCGAGCCACATCGGCACCGCGCGGTCGATCGTGTCGAGGTTGTGGCGCACGACGATCATCGACTTCGCCTTGGCGGAGAGGCCCACGACGTCGCCCTTGCGCAGCTGGTACGAGGGGATCGTGACCTTCTTGCCGTTCACCGTGACGTGGCCGTGGCGCACGAACTGGCGGGCCTGGTTGCGGCTCGCCCCGAAGTTCGCCCGGAACACGACGTTGTCGAGCCGCTGCTCGAGCATGCGCAGCAGGTTCTCGCCGGTGATGCCCTTCTGGCGCGCCGCCTCCGCGTAGAGGTTGCGGAACTGCTTCTCGAGCACGCCGTAGATGCGGCGGGCCTTCTGCTTCTCGCGCAGCTGGAAGAGGTACTCGGAGTCACGGACCCGACCACGGCCGTGGAGGCCCGGCGGGTACGGGTGCCGCTCGATCTGACACTTCATGGTGTCGCACTTCGCGCCCTTGAGGAAGAGCTTCATGCGCTCGCGCCGGCACAGGCGGCAGACGGCTCCGGTGTAACGCGCCATGACTCAGACCCTCCGCCGCTTGGGCGGGCGGCAACCGTTGAACGGGATCGGCGTGACGTCCTTGATGCCGAGCACCTCGATCCCGGTGTTCTGGATGGAACGGATGGCGGTCTCACGGCCGGAGCCGGGACCCTTCACCATGACGTCGACCCGGCGCACGCCGTGCTCCATGGCCCGGCGCGCCGCGGTCTCGGCCGCGAGCTGCGCCGCGAACGGCGTGCTCTTGCGCGAGCCCTTGAAGCCGACGTTCCCCGACGAGGCCCAGGAGATGGTGTTCCCCTGCTGGTCGGTGATCGTGATGATCGTGTTGTTGAACGACGACTTGATGTGCGCGACGCCGTGCGTGATGTTCTTGCGCTCTCGGCGCCGGGGACGACGTCCGCCGGATGCGGGCTTGGCCATGTGGTGCGTGACTCCTGGGAGGTGATCGATGCGAGGGGCGCGGCGCGCCCCGCGTTACTTGCGGACCTTCTTCTTGCCCGCCACGGTCTTCTTCGGGCCCTTGCGGGTGCGGGCGTTCGTGCGGGTGCGCTGGCCGCGCACGGGCAGGCCGCGGCGGTGGCGGATGCCCTGGTACGTGCCGATCTCCATCTTGCGCTTGATGTGCCCGGCCACCTCGCGGCGCAGGTCACCCTCGACCTGGAGGTTCGCCTCGATGTAGGCGCGCAGGCGGGAGACCTCGTCCTCGGTGAGGTCGCGGGTGCGCGTGTCGGGCGACAGGTCGGTCGCCGCGCAGATGGCCTCCGCCGTGGAACGGCCGATGCCGAAGATGTAGGTCAGGGAGATGACGAGTCGCTTCTCGCGGGGGACGTCGACGCCTGCGATACGGGCCATGTGCTCGGGGTTCCTCTCAGCCCTGGCGCTGCTTGTGCCGGGGGTTCTCGCAGATGACCCGCACCGCACCGTGGCGGCGGATCACCTTGCACTTCTCACAGATCTTCTTGACGGAGGGTCGGACCTTCACCGTGGTTCCTGGTTCGTCGCTTCGAGTGGGGGTGTGGCTACTTGTAGCGGTACGTGATGCGGCCGCGGCTGAGGTCGTACGGGGTGAGCTCGACCTGGACCTTGTCGCCGGGGAGGATGCGGATGTAGTGCATGCGCATCTTCCCGGAGATGTGCGCGAGCACCTTGTGGCCGTTCTCGAGCTCCACGCGGAACATCGCGTTCGGGAGGGGCTCGACGACCGTGCCCTCCACGAGGATCGTGTCGTCCTTGGGCTTCGCTACGGGAGTACCACCTGGTTCGGGCGCGCGGATCCTCACGGACCCGCACGTGCTCGGGCAAGGGGCGCAACACTACACCCGGCCCCCCGCCGGAGGAAATCCGCCGCCCAGCGCCGGAGCGGGCCGGAGGGTCCTTGACGCCCGGGTCGGCGGCACCGGCTCCGGGCCGCTGCGGGCCCGGCCGCCGGGGTCGGCGCCGGGGCCTAGGAGAGGGCGACCTCGCAGCGCAGCCCGCCGTTCGGCGGATCGATCGAGGCGCCGAGCACGTCCCACGGGGCCTGTTCGCCCGGGTTGAGGATGGCCAGATCCGCCGCGAAGTCGACCTCGGCCCCGGTCGCGTCGAGGAAGGTCACGTCGATCGAGACCACGGCGTCGACCGGGTTGTCGTTGCGGATGGTGCCCCGGGCCGTGAGGTCGAGGGTGTCCGCGTTCCAGAGGCAGGTCCCCGGCGTGATCACCACCCGGATCCTGGACAGGTCCGCCTCCCCGTCCGGGGTGGTCTCGACCGTGGCCGGCGGGGTCGTGGTCGTCGTGGCGCCCGTGCCGCCCGTCCCGGTCGCGCCGGACCCGGTCCCGGTGCGGCCCGTCGCACCCGATGCGCCGCTCGCGCCCGAGGGACCGTCGGACCCCGATCCACCGGCACCCGTGCTCCCGGTCGTCCTCGTCGTGCGGCCGGCCCCGTCGTCGCCGTCACCACCGCCGAGCGCGAGGGCCGCGCCCGCCACGAGCAGCAGGACCGCGCCGAGGATCGCCGCGATGCCACCGGGACCGCGCCACCACGGGCGGCCGGCGGCGGCGGCTCCCGGACCGCCGGGGCCGTCGGTGGAGGTGTCGGTGGGGGTGTCGGTCGGTTCGGCCATGGCGCTCCCATGATGGCAGAGGCCCGCGCCCGGTGGGACGCGGGCCTCGGCCGACGGACTCGGGGCGGACCGGGGCCCGCGGGTCGATCAGATCAGGAAGTGCCAGCCCGCCGAGACGTTGCCGAGCGGGCTCGCGAGCCCGGCGCCGAAGGCGAGGTCGCGCACGTTCGGCGTGCCGAGGATCTCCCCGAACCCACCGCAGTTCCCGTAGTAGTAGGCGTACAGGTCGGAGTAGCCGTACTTCGGTGCGATGGTGAACGCGGGGTCGGGACCGAGCGGGGTCTGCTGGGTCCAGGTGCCGCGGTCGGCGTCCTCGTAGTACCCGGCCGCGTAGTTGTACTTGAACACGGGGGCGAAGAACACGTTGCCGCCGATGGTCGCCCCGGCCGCGTCGCCCTTCGTCACGATGCCGGTGACCCAGGCGAACTCGTTCGTCTCGGTGTCGGTGCCGACGATGCGCACGTAGCCGAGGATCTTGGCGTCGACGACCCCGTCGTCGTTCCCGTCGAGCGACCACATGACCTTGCCGATCCAGGGTCGCTCGGCCGGGTCCTCGTCGTTGAGCGCGCAGTCCACGCTCGGCGAGGCGATCTTGGCCGAGAACTTGAGGACCTCCGGCGCGGTGGAGGTCACGCCGAGGTTCTCGGAGAGGAGGCAGGACCCGACCGCGCCCTCGGCCGCCTGCGCCGAACTCGACGGCACGCCCTTGACGGCGATGCTCACCGACTGGTTCGTGATGGTGAGTCCGGCGGTGCCGGCGTCGTTGCGGGCGAGGCCGACGGCGAGACCGAAGCACGCGCCCCGGTCGGTCATGCCGGCCTGCGGGTACGGCGTGGCCGGGCTCGGCGCGCCGGCGGTGGCCGGGCCGGCGCCGAGGGCGAGGCCCGCCAGGGTGAGGGCACCGGCGAGGGTGCCGGCGACGGTTCGACGGATGCGCATGGATCCCCCTGCTGAACACCACGGAACGTGACGAACGGATGCTCAAAGTACCACCGCTCGTGGCCGGTGGGGACCACCGATCCTGATGGTCCCCACCGGCGGTCGGCCATCCGGGGCCGGGTCGACCCTCCGGGTGCGGACTGGAGGCGGACGCGGCTCGGGCCCGCCCCCGAGGGGCGGGCCCGAGCGCGGACCGGTGGATGGGCCCGTCCGGGCCGACCGGCTAGAGCAGCAGCTTCCAGCCGTCGCTCGTGGTGTCGAGCGACGGGCTCACGACCCCGGCCCCGAGGAGGCCGAGGCTCACCGAGCCGCCGTTGTCGGTGCCGGTCTGGCAGGACACGCCGTCGCCGATCGCCTTCGACGGGCTGTAGCCGTACCCGGGGGCGACCGAGTCGCGGGTCTCCGGGCTGGCGTCGAGGACCGAGACGCTCGAGTAGGTCGCCGCGGCCTCGAAGTACTGCGTGGCCGCCTTGTCCTTGATGATCGGGTTCACCCACGCGTTGCCGCCGATGGTGGAGCCCACGGCCTCACCCTTCGAGACGATGCCGGTGTACCAGGTGAGGTCGAGCTTGGCGGTGCCCCGGTCCTGACCCTGGGTGCGGACGTAGCCCTCCATCTTCGTGCCGTCCGAGAAGGTCCAGGAGATCTTGCCGGTGAGCCCGCGCTCGGCGGCGTCGGACTCGTTGTCGCCGTCGTAGCAGTCCACGCTCGGCGAGGCGAGCTTGAGGCCGAACTTCGCGATCGTCTTGATGCCGTAGTCCACGCCGCCGAAGTCGGTGAGCGGGCCGGTCACCCCGAGGCGCGCCTCGATGGCGCAGGACCCGAGGTCGAGGGCGAGCGCGTCGGCCGCCGAGGCCGCGATGCCCTTGCCGCTGAACGCGATCTGCTGGTTCGTCGCGGTGAGCCCGGCGGTCTTGGCCGGGTTGAGGTACGAGCCGATGGCGAGGCCGGTGCAGGTGCCGCGCACCGCCATCGAGCCCCGGTCGTAGGGCGAGGTGGCCGTCGGGGCCGCCGCGCCGGCGGGCAGGGCCGCCAGACCGGTCGTGAGGGCCAGCACCGCGGTGCCGGCGAGGATGCGGATCTTCATGGTGCCCCCAGAGGATGTGTGCTGCCCGGTTCGATCGCGACCCGAGGATCGGGCCCCGACGCGGGGGCGGGCCCACCCCCGAGGGGATGGGCCCGCCGTCCGTCGTGCTG
>JBEAXD010000227.1:0-7826 GCA_041159995.1 Actinomycetota bacterium
GGGTGGGGGTGGGCCCGGTACGGTCGCCCGCCGAGCCGTTCCTCGAGATCGGCCACGAAGGCGGCGTCCTCGCCGAAGCCGGTGGTCCCGGCTCCCACGGCGATGCCGCCGTCGAGGAGCGCGATCGTCTCGGCCAGCCCGGTGTCCTCGGCCGCGATGAGCCCGGTGCCCGTCGGCACGACGATCGCGAGGTCCGACGCGGCCGCGTCGGTGAGCGCGGCGGCACCCGACGCGTGGTCGGCGACCGTGACCCGGTGGATCTGCACGGTGGAGATTCTGCCCGACCGGTCAGATCGGCAGATCGAGACGCAGCAGGGCGGCGGCGCCGTCGTCCGGTACCGCCCAGAGCGCGCACCCGGATGCGGTGGGTTCACACCACGTCGCGTTGTAGGTGACCGGCCGATCGCCGGGCGAGCGGTCGGGCATCGGGAGCAGGAGTCGCAGTCCGAGGTCGGCGTCGAGCACCGCGAGCCCGCCGAGGTCGCGTCCGAACCCGCGGCCGGTCCCGGTCGCGATGATCGTGCCGTCGGCACGCGCCGTGGCGTCCTGGTAGTCGACGACGTGCTGCGGGTTGTCGACGCGAGCGACGATCGTGCCGTCGCGTTCGAGCAGGAGGAGCGTGCGCGAGCCCCAGGTGCCCGCGACGAGGAGGCCGTCGGGGCGCGGGACGATGAGGCCGAGGTGATCGCCGAACTCGAAGCGCGATGTCGCCGTGCCGTCGGGCGCGATCGTGAGGACCCGGGTGGTGCTCGCCGGTCGGTACTCGGCGACCGGCACCCAGAGCAGTCCGTCCGCGTCGAGCCCGCAGCCACCGGGATGGATGAGATCGCCGTCGGTGACCTCGATCTCATGGGTGCGCCGACCGGCGGCGTCGAAGCCGACCACGACGCCACGCGCCGCGTGGGGATCGACGGTCGTCACCCACCAACCGTCGTCGCGTCCGGACGCGCGCGGCGAGAGGCCCTGCGGGTGGTGCAGATCACCCTCGAGGGGGAGGGCGATCACCGGATGGATCAGGCCCAGCCGCCGGCGTACGCCACGTACTGACCGGTCGTGAACTGCGACGACCCGTCGAGGAACGCCATGCAGAACGAGGCGAACTCCTCCATCGTGCCGAGGCGACCCATCGGGACCTGCGACTCGATGAACTTCCGACGCTCGGGGTCGTCCGCGCCGGCGGCCTTGCGGAACTCGGGGAAGTCCATGAAGTTCGTGCCGCACGCGTTGACCTGCACACCGGTGGACGCGACCTCGTCGGCCACGTTCTTCGCCATCATCGTGGCTCCGGCGCGCACGCTCGAGTAGAGCGGGGCTCCCGGCGTGGGGCGGGCGCCGGCCGCGCTCGTGATCACGAGCACCTGGCCACTCCTGGCCTCGACCATCGGAGGGACGACGGCCTTGAGGAACTCGTAGGGCGCGTGCAGGCAGGTGTGCACGATGTCGTCGAGCTGTTCGACGGTGGAGTTCGTGAACCGGCCGATGATGATGCGGCCGGAGAACATCACGGCCGAGTCGATGCGCCCGAAGCGAGCCATCGCCGCGTCGACGAGCTTCTGGGCGTCGCCCGGATCGGAGATGTCGATCTTGCCGGGCACGACCTCGACCGTCGCCCCCATCGCCTCGAGCTCCTCGACGAGGCCGTCCTCGGGCATCGCGAACACGATGTCGTGACCACGGCGGGCGTACTCCCGTGCGAGCGCAGGGCCCGCGTACTGCTTGCCGTTGTTGATGAGGGCGACGCGTCGAGTCATGACGCGGAACCTACGGTTCCGGCACTCGCACTGTCAATAGACGCGACGGGGTCAGACGGGCAGTTCGAGGACGGCGATCGTGCCCCCGTCGGGAGCGGCTTCGAGCCGGGTCCGACCGCCGTGATCCTCGGCGACGGCCCGCACGATCGCGAGCCCGAGCCCCGAGCCGGGCACCTGTTCGGCGTCGCGTCCGCGCGCGAACCGGTCGAACACCCGCTCGCGGTCCTCGGGCGGCACGCCCGGTCCGCGGTCCCGCACCGACACGCGCCCATCGGCCACCGTCACGTCGATCGCCGCACCATCCGGACTCCACTTGCGGGCGTTGTCGAGGAGGTTCGTGATCGCGCGCTCGAGTGCGGTGGCGCGACCCATCACCACGCAGGGACTCGCGGTGAGGGTCACCGGCCCCGATGCGCGGCGGCGGGTCCGCTCGACCGCAGCGGTCACGATCGCAACGAGGTCGCAACGCTCCATCGGTCCGTCGGCGCCCGCGCCGGACGCGAGCAGGACGATCTCGTCGACGAGGTGGGTGAGCTCGGCGAGTTCGGCGACCGCGTTCGCCAGGAGCTCGGCCCGGGTGTCCGCCGGCAGATCGGGCGCGCGGTGGAGGAGCTCGATCGACGTGCGCAGCGAGGTGATCGGGGTGCGGAGCTCATGGCTCGTATCCGCGACGAGCGCCTGCTGCTGGTCCCGTGACGCCGCCAATGACGCGAGCAGCCGGTTGTATCCGTCGGTCAGCCGGCCGACCTCGTCCCGTCCGGTCGCTCCGGCGAGCGGGCTGAGGTCGTCGGGGGTCTCGGCGCGACGGGTGACGTCGTCGGTGAGGTTCTCGATCGGGCGCATCGCGCGGCGGGTCACCACGAGACCCACGAGCGCCGCGATGAGCACCCCGACCCCACAGATGAGGATCACGAGATCGCGCAAGGTGCGAACGGTGGTGTCGGTCTCGGTGAGATCGCGGGCGAACATGACCGCGCCACCGCGCGCACCGACGGTCACGATCATGAGCCGTGGCTCGGACTCGATGCGTTGGGTTCGGGTCGACTCACCGCCGGCCACCGCGATCCGTCGATCGGTCGCGGTCACCGGCATGTCGTACCCGGCGCGGGCGTCGACCGCGCCGGACCGGTCGAGATTCTGGATCGAGCGGTCCTGCGGGAGCGGGGGCGGCTGATCACGGCCGGGTCGGGGCGGCCCACCCGGGTCCGCACCGGCGAATCGATCCTCCCCGTAGGTCTCGATGAGGCGGATCCGGGCGATCGGCGGGCGCGCCGCGAAGCGTCGCGCCTCCCCGAGCAGTGTCGTCTCCGCTTGGCGGTACAGCTCGTGACGGGTCGCCCAGGATCCGACGGCCGCGGTCGCTGCGCCCATCACGAGCACCGTCACGACGACGACGAGGGTGAGTCGACTGCGCAGGCTCACGGTTCGACCCGCGCCACGTACCCGATACCGCGCACCGTCTGGATGATGCGGGCTCGCCCGTCGACCTCGGTCTTGCGGCGTACGTACCCGATGTAGACGTCGAGGGACGCGGCCGTGCCGAAGTCCTGGCCCCACACGCGGTCCGACAGGAGATCGCGCGACAGCACGATGCCGGCGTTCCGCAGCAGTTCCTCGAGCAGTGCCCACTCGGTCCGGGTGAGGTCGATGATCACGCCGTCCCGCGTCACCCGGTGCGCGTCGAGATCCATCTCGAGGTCGGCGACGCGGTACACCTCGTGGGTGGGTTCGGGATCCGGTCGGCGGCGGAGCAGGGCGCGCACGCGTGCGAGCAGCTCCTCGAGCGCGAACGGTTTGGGGAGGTAGTCGTCCGCACCCGCGTCGAGACCGGCGACCCGATCCGAGACACCCTGCCGAGCGGTGAGGACGAGGATCGGTACGTCGTTGCCGTCGGTCCGGAGTCGCCGGCACACGCCGAGGCCGTCGAGGCGGGGCATGGAGACGTCGAGGACGATGAGGTCGGGCGCTTCCGCGGCCACGGCTTCGAGCGCGAGGACGCCATCCTCGGCCGTGCGCACCTCGTGACCCTCGAACTCCAGCGCCCGCTGGATCGAGAGGCGGATGCCCGGATCGTCGTCCACGAGCAGGATCCTCACGGCGACATCCTCGCCCATCCGACGCGATGCGGGGCCGACGCTCGCGTGCGGGGGAACACGCGGCGCCGACCCCGCAGCACGAGGGACGGTTCCCGATCGATCAGCGTCGACCGGGGGCGATGCCGCAGGACTCGGCGGCGTCGCGCAGCTCGGCCCGCTGCTCCTGGGTCGGTCGACCCTCGGGCTTGGTCACGCCGGCGTCGGTGAGGCACTGGCGCTGCTCATCGGTGAGGTCCGCCATGCCGTGGCCGATGTGGTGGCGCATGAGGCGACCGAGCTGGATGTCGCAGGCCTCGGCCGCAGCCTTGAGCGCCTTGACGTCCGCCTTCGTCGGCCGGCCGGTCGGCTTCGTGATGCCCTCGTCCTTGAGGCAGGCGCGCTGCTCGGCCGAGAGGTGGCCGCGGCCGCGGGCGCCGCTCGTGCCGGTGGCTCCGGACGGGTCGGCGCCGGCGACGCCGGTGCCGACGGTCGCGAGGGCCAGGGTGGCGAGGGCGGCGGTGCCGGCGATGCGGCGGAGTCGCGGGGTTCGTTGCTGCATGGTCTCGTCCTCTCGGGGAGTTCGGGTCGTCGGTGGGCGGGGGGACCCGCCGAGTGCATCGTCGGTGCCCGACCTGAGAGATCCTCGCAGAGGATCCTGAGAGAACCCCGAGAATGGGATCGGGCCCGGCCCCGTGCCGGGCTCTCGGGCCCTGTGGGAGGATCGGCGACCGTGGAACGGTGGTTGCGGACCTCGAGGATCCAGGGGATCGGCCCGGTCACCCGCCGCAGTGCGTCGGCCGACGTCGTGGCCGGGCTCACCCTCGCGGCCCTCGGCATCCCGGAGGTCATCGGGTACGCCCAGCTCGCGCAGATGCCCCTCGAGACGGGCCTCGCCACGATGATCCTGCCCATCACGGTGTTCGCGCTCCTCGGCTCCTCCCGGCACCTCGTGGTCGGGGCCGATTCCGCGACCGCGGTCATCATGGCCGCCGCCCTGCTGCCGTTGGCCCCGGCGGCCTCGCCGGAGTACGTGGGTCTCGCCGGGCTGCTCGCGATCATGACCGGGCTGTTCCTCGTCCTCGGTCGGTTGCTGCGCCTCGGGTTCCTCGCGGACTTCCTCTCGCGCAGCGTGCTCATCGGCTTCCTCACCGGGGTCGGCGTCCAGGTGGCCTGGAAGCAGGTCCCGAAGATGCTCGACGTGTCCTCGGTGTTCCGCGACCTCACCGACATCTCCTGGACGACCGCTGGCTTCTCCGCAGGCCTCGTCGTGTTCGTCATGGGTTCGCGCCGGATCTCCCGGCGGTTCCCGGCGGCGCTCGTCGCGGTGATCGCCGCGATCCTGCTCGGTCGGTTCGCGAACCTCGACGCGCACGGGATCTCCCTGCTCGGGCCGGTGCCCGCGGGGTTGCCGAGCATCGGGTGGCCCCGAGCGAGTCTCGCCGACGTCACGAAGTTGTGGGCGACCGCCGGCGCGATGTTCCTCGTGATCCTCGCCCAGAGCGCGGGGACCTCGCGCGCCTACGCGACCCGGTACCGCGAACGGGTCGATGAGAACCGTGACGTGCTCGCGCTCGGGGCGGCGAACCTCGTGGCCGGGTTCGGCGGCACCTTCGCGGTGAACGGGAGTCCGACCAAGACCGAGATGGTCGACGGTGCCGGGGGGCGCAGTCAGGTGGCGATGCTCACCACCGCCGCGGTGGTGCTCGTCGTGATCCTCGTGGCGACGAAGCCCCTCGAGTACCTCCCCAACTGCGCGCTCGCCAGCGTGGTGTTCGTCATCGGTCTCGAACTCATCGACATCGCCGGGATGCGGCGGGTCCTGCGGATGCGGCGGGATGAGTTCGTCGTCGCCGTGATCACGGCCGCGACGGTCGTGTTCTGGGGGGTCGAGCAGGGCATCGTGCTCGCGATCGTGCTGTCGATCATCGACCACCTGCGGCGCTCGTACCGCCCGGTCGACACGCTCATCGTCCGGGACGAGCGCGGGCACTTCACGTCCGTCCCGGTGAGCACGGGCCGCCAGATCGATCCGGGCATCTGCGTGTACCACTTCGCAGCGAGCGTCTACTACGCGAACGCCGAGCACTTCCGCGACGAGGTGCTCGGGCTCCTCGTCGCCCCCGCCGCCGCGTCGACGCCGGTCCACTCGATCGTCCTCGACGCCGGCGGCATCGCCGACATCGACTACTCGGGCGGGCAGATGTTGATCGAACTCCTCGATGAACTCTCGATCCGGGGAGTCCGGGTCGTGGTCGCCAACGTCGCCGAACCGGTCGTCCGCGAACTCGAGCGGTACGGCGCCGCGGGGAATTTGGGCGATGAGCCGCTGCACGACACCGTCATCGATGCGCTCGCCGCGCTGAGGGGGACCACATGAGCCGCAGATTCTCGATCACCGTGACGGCGGGGATGCTCGGCATCTCGGCGATCATCGGGTTCACGGCGTCCGGGCCGGCGGGCGCGGCCACCTCCCCGTTCCCGCCCCTCACCGCGCTCCGGGTCGACCGTTCGGTCTCGCCGCCGGCGGTGGTCGATGCTGCGGGTCGCCAGACCCTGCTGCGCGGGGTCAACGTGAGTTCGCTCGGCGATTACTGGCAGGCGAACCGGCGGTACCCGACCGTCGTGCCGATGACCGGTGCCGACTGGGATCGGATCGCGGCCCAGGGGTTCGACTCGGTCCGCCTCCTGGTGTCCTGGTCGCGGCTCGAGCCGAGGCGGGACCGGTTCGATCGGGCCTACCTCGACCGGATCCGGGCCGCGGTGGCCGCTGCGAGGGCCCGGGGGATCTACACGATCCTCGACATGCACCAGGACGCGTGGGGCAAGTACGTCGCGACCCCGCGTGGCACCTCGTGTCCCGAGGGCACCGAGCCCGCCAAGGGGTGGGACGGCGCGCCGAGGTGGGCGACGCTCACCGGAGGTCTCAGCACCTGCACCCCGGGCGCGCGGGAGGCGAGTCCGGCCGCGCAGGAGGCGTGGCGTGCGTTCTACGCGAACGACCGCGGCATCCGCGACGAACTCGTCGAGGCGTGGGGGTTCCTGGCGAGGTCCTTCCGGACCGAGGCGGCGATCGCGGGGTACGACCTGTTGAACGAACCGAACCACGGGACCGACGACGCGTTCCGTTCCGGCCTCGCGGAGTTCTACGGCGAGGCGATCGCTGCGATCCGGCGGGCCGAACGGCCGGCGGGCTCGGTCGACCACATGATCTTCATCGAGCCCACGATCTACGGGCAGGACCCGTTCCCGATCCGGTTCCCGACGGTCATGACGGAGGACAACATCGTGTTCGCGCCGCACAACTACGGCGACTCGATCACGAGCATTCCGGTCGAGGGTCTCTTCGACTACTTCCAGTCGATCGCGACGAGGGCCGACACCCCGTTGTGGATCGGGGAGTACGGCTGGTTCGACGTCTCGGCGAGGAACACCGCGGCGCTCGGCCGCTACGCAGCGAAGGAGGACGCCCTCCTCGTCGCCGGTTCGTCGTGGTGGCAGTGGCGGCAGGCCTGCGGTGACCCCCACAGCATCGGGTACGACGGGGCGGAGCCGAACGATCAGGTCCACTTCCAGCGCAACGGTTGTCCGGGGGATGTGAACGGCGGCGTCGTGGCCGAGTGGGCCTGCGCGTCGCGGGCGTACCCGATGCGGTCACCCGGCCGTCTGACCGCCCTGTCCAGCGACTGCACGACCGGCACGATGATCGCGACGGGCACCACGGCCCGTCCGGGCACACTCGTCGCGTGGTACCCGGGCCGGGTGCGTCCTGCGGCGGCGGCCGACGGGTCGAGGATCGCGCGTGTGCGGGGTGGGTACGTGGTCTCGATCCCGGTGCGGGGCGACTACTCGGTCACGCTGCGTCGACCGTAAGGTGCCGACATGCGTCGGGCGTTCGTGTTCTCGGGCGGGGCCAGCCTCGGGGCCGTGCAGGTCGGGATGCTGCGCGCGCTCGCCGAACGCGACATCCACCCCGACCTCGTGGTCGGTGCGTCGGCGGGTG
>JBEAXD010000316.1:0-10778 GCA_041159995.1 Actinomycetota bacterium
CCGCCAAGTCGATCCTCCACGGCCCGGCAGATCACTCCGGAGCGGGTGAGGCCGCGGCACCGTCCATCGAGTGGGAAATACCCCCACCGCGCTGTGGGCGAGGGGGGACTTGAACCCCCACGTCCTTTCGGACACTGGCACCTGAAGCCAGCGCGTCTGCCTATTCCGCCACTCGCCCGAGTGGACTCCGCAGGTTAGCCGTCACACCCACTCGGAGTGCCGGGGGGAGGCGACGGAACGCCCGTACACTCGGGCCCCATGGGAGTCCAGGGCTTCGAACGGCGTCTCGAACGCCTCCTCGAGGGCACCTTCACGCGGGCGTCTCGGGGCGGCGTGCAGCCCGCCGAGGTCGCGGCCCGCCTCCGTCGTGAGATGGACCTCGGTCGGACCCTCGGCACGCGGGGCGCGATCGTCCCGAACGACTTCGAGATCGCGCTCTCGGACCCGGACGCGGACGCCTTCGAGGCCTTCCTCGACGTGCTCGACCGGGAACTCGTCGAGGAGGCCCGCGAGCACGCCCGCACCCTCAAGGCCCAGTTCCTCGGCCCGATATCGGTCCGCTTCGTGCGGGACGAGCGCCTCAAGCCGGGCCGCATCGAGATCGCGGCGGCCATCGTCGCGGGCACCGGAGGCACGGCGGGCTCGCTCGTGCTGGCCGACGGCGCCCGGGTCGCCCTCGGCGACCAACCGACGAGCCTGGGTCGCCTCTCGGACTGCACAGTCCAGATCGACGACCCCCAGGCGTCCCGTCGCCACGCCGAGATCCGACCCGTCCCGGACGGTTACCTCCTCGCCGACCTCGGCTCGCTCAACGGCACCACGGTGAACGGCCGGCCCGTCACCGAGCACCTGCTGGCCGACGGCGACGTCATTACCATCGGTGCGGTCGCCATCCGGTACGAGGCCTCCTGACCCGGTGTCGGACGCCGCGCTCACCCTGCTGAAGTTCGCGTTCCTCGCGCTGCTCTTCGTCTTCCTGTCGCGGGTGGTGCTCGTCGTCGTGCGCGAGATGCGTGCGAGCCGTCCCCTCGCCGCACGTCCGGACACCGGCGGCCAACGCGGCGGCGCGGGACGACGGGAACGTCCCTGGACCGCCGTGGTCATCGCGCCCGCGGCCAGCGCCGGACGGGAGTACGTGCTCGCACCCGAGAACACCATCGGTCGCGCCGCCGGCTGCACCATCGCGCTCGAGGACACCTTCGTGTCGAGCATCCACGCGCGCATCTTCATCGCCGACGGCATCCCGTACGCCGAGGACAGCGGCTCGACGAACGGCACCCGCGTCAACGACGCGCCGATCACCGGGACCCAACGGCTCGCCCGTGGTGATCGCATCGGCATCGGCGACACCGTCCTCGAGGTCCGCCGGTGAGACTCGTCGCGGCCGCCGCGACCGACGTCGGTCGCGTCCGTGAGGGCAACGAGGACTCGGTCCTGCACGACGATCGTCTCGGCATCTTCGCGGTGGCCGACGGCATGGGCGGTCACCAGGCCGGCGAGGTGGCGAGCGCCACCGCGATCGAGGCGCTGCGGGCCGCGATCGCGGCCGGCGCGTCCGTGACCGACGCGGTCACGCAGGCGAACGCCGCCGTCGTCGGCAAGGCCCGGGCCGACGCCGAGATGCTCGGTATGGGCACCACGATGACCGCCGCCGTCGAGGTGGTCGGGGGCCTGCGTATCGGCCACGTCGGGGACTCACGGGCCTACGTGCTGCGCGACGGCATCCTCGCCCGGGTCACCGACGATCACTCCCTCGTGGAGGAACTCGTGCGCGAGGGGCGCATCACCCTCGACCAGGCCGCCGTGCACCCGCAACGCAACGTCGTGACCCGCGCGCTCGGCATCGACGAGGAGGTCGAGGTCGACGACGTCGCCGTCGAACTCACCGGGGGCGACCGCGTGCTGCTCTGCTCGGACGGCCTCTCGGGCATGCTGCGCGACACCGACATCAGCGCGATCCTGCGCCGCGAGGCCGATGCCGCCGCGTGCGCCCGCGCCCTCATCGACGCGGCGAACGAGGCCGGCGGAGAGGACAACATCACCGTCGTCATCATCGACGTGATCGGCGAGGAGGGCGACCTCCCCCCGGCCCCGCTCCCGGAGATCGGCATCGGCACCACCGCCGTGCGCGCCGCGGCCGCCCGCCGGGCCGCCACCCCGTCCCCGACCGCGACCACACCCGACCAGGTACCGGGCCTGCGCGCGAAGCGCACGAGCGTCGGGCGGCTGGCGTGGGCGATCCTGCCGGTGGTCCTCGTGCTCGGCGGTACGTTCCTCGTCCTCAACTGGTACGCGCGCAGCCAGTACTACCTCGGCTTCGACGGCCCGGCGGTCGCGGTGTACCGCGGCGTCCCCGGGGGATTCCTGCTCTGGGATCCCGAGGTCGTGTGGACCTCGGAGGTGATCGAGCGCGGCGATCTCGACGCCAGCCAACGTCTCCTCGTCTCCCGCCGTGACACCTTCGGATCACTCGCCGAGGCTCGTGCCGTGGTCGACCGCCTCGAGGACCGGGTCTTCCCGCCCACCACCAGCACGACGGTCGGTCCGACCGGCGTGAGCGGTCCGAGTGGCGCGACCGGCACGACCACGACGAGACCGTGATGGCCGGACCGATGCGGACCCTCATCGCCACGCGGCGCCGCACCGCCGAGCTCGGCCTCGGCATCGTGGCGATCCTCATCACGGTCGCCGGGTACCTCCTCCTCTCCCTCTCGAAGGCCCCGGCGCTGCCCGCCGACTTCTGGGGGTTCCTCGCGTTCGTCGTCGGCCTGTTCTTCGTCGCCCACGTCGCGATCCGCCGGTTCGCCCCGAGCGCGGATCCCACGCTGCTGCCGCTCGTGACCCTGCTCAACGGCATCGGCTTCACGATGATCTCGCGCCTCGACCTCGCCGCCGGTCCGGACTCGCGCTACGCGCGCACCCAGGCGCTGTGGATCGCGATCGGCATCGGCGTGTTCGTGCTGGCCCTCGCGGCGATCCGCCAGATCGACACGCTCCGGCGCTACCGAACGATCTTCCTCGTGCTCGGGGTCGGAGCGCTCCTGCTCCCCCTCGTGCCCGGCCTCGGGTACACGGCGAACGGCGCTCGCCTGTGGATCCGGCTCGGACCGCTCAACTTCCAACCCGGTGAGGCGGCCAAGGTCCTGCTCGTGATCTTCTTCGCCGCATACCTCGCGGACAACCGCGACCTGCTGCGCAGCGGCACGCGCCGGATCGGACGCCTCTACCTGCCGGCCCCGCGCCACTTCGGTCCGCTGCTGCTGCCGTGGGCGAGCGCGGTACTCATCATGGTGCAGCAGAAGGACCTCGGATCCTCACTGCTGTTCTTCACAGTGTTCGTGGCGATGCTCTACATGGCGACGGAGCGCAGCGCGTACGTGATCGTCGGCGTCGCGGCGTTCGGTCTCGCCGCGGTCATCGCGTACAACTCCTTCTCCCACGTGCAACTGCGCGTGGACACCTGGCTCGATCCGTGGCCGACCGCACAGAGCAACGGCTTCCAGCTGGTCCAGAGCCTCTTCGCCCTCGGCTCGGGTGGCATCTCGGGTACCGGCCTCGGCCTCGGGCGACCCGACCTCATCCCGAACGCGGCCACCGACTTCGTGTTCGCGGCCATCGGTGAGGAGCTGGGCCTCTACGGCACGGTCGCGATCATCATCACGTTCCTGCTGTTCGTCGGCACCGGCTTCAAGATCGCGGTGCAGGCGGCCCGGCCGTTCCCGAAGCTGCTCGCCGCGGGCCTCACCACGATCGTCGGGATCCAGACCTTCGTGATCGTCGGCGGCGTGATCCGCGTGATCCCGCTCACCGGTGTGACCCTGCCGTTCGTCTCCTACGGCGGCTCCTCGCTCATCGCGAACTTCGTGCTCCTGGCGATCCTGCTGCGCATCTCGGACGAGACGGCGATCGACGCGCAGGCCGAGGTCGAAGCCGAGGTCCGCCTCGAGACGGCCGGGGCGCGCTCGTGAACCACGCGGTCCGACGCGCCGGCTACGTGGTCGTGGCCCTGCTCCTCATCCTCGTCGGCCAGCTGACCTACCTGCAGGTGTTCGACGCGCAGAGCCTCCAGGACGACCCGCGCAACTCCCGCGGGTACCTGCGCTCGTTCAACCGGCCCCGGGGCGAGATCGTGAGCGCCGACGGGGAGATCCTCGCCCGCTCCAGCCGGGTCGACGACGAGTACGGCTGGCAACGCACGTACCCGTTCGGGGACCTGTTCGCGCAGACGGTCGGGTACCAGTCCGTGGTCGTCGGCAGCGTCGGCATCGAGAAGGTCTACGACGGCCAGCTCAGCGGTCGTGACCTGCCGGTGGAACCCAAGGATCTGCCCTCGATCCTCTCGGCCCGACCCCGCGTCGGCACGGTGGTCCTCCACCTCGACTCGCGCGCGCAGGCCGCGGCGCGTGACGCGCTCGGCGGACAGCGGGGATCGGTGACGGTGCTCAACCCGCGCACCGGTGCGGTCGTCGCGATGTACTCGAACCCGACCTTCGATCCGCAACCGCTCGCGGGCCACGACACGCGAGCGGTGCAGGCGTACTACGACGGGCTCACGAACGATCCGACGAACCCCGCCCTCCCGCGCGCGTACCGCGAGATCTACCCGCCGGGTTCGACCTTCAAGGTCGTCACCACCACCGGTGCGCTCGACACCGGGGTGGCCACACCCGACTCGCGCTACCCCGCGAACACCTCGTACACCCCGCCGCAGTCCGACCGTCCGATCAACAACTTCGGGGGCCGCCAGTGCGGCGGCACGCTCGAGGACGCGTTCCGACAGTCGTGCAACGCGGTGTTCGCCCAGTTGGGCGTGGAGATGGGCGAACGGTTCGTGCCCGTGATCGACGCGTTCGGACTCAACGAGGCCCCGAGCCTCGACCTCTCGCCCGGCGCGGAGGCGAGCATCGGTCTCCAGCCCGGATCGTTCGACCTCAACAAGCCCGCGTTCGCCCTCGCCGGTATCGGCCAGGGCGAGATCGCCACCACCCCGTTGCAGATGGCGCTCGTCGCCGCCGCGATCGCGAACCGCGGGGTCGCGATGGAGCCGCACGTCGCCGCCCGCATCGACGACCGGTCGGGCCGGACCGTGGAACGCGTGCGCGAGCGGCGCTGGAAGCGAGCGACCTCGCCCGCCACCGCGGCGACCCTCACCGAGTTCATGATCTCGGTCGTCGCGAACGGCACCGGCACCGCCGCCCGTATCCCGGGGGTGACCGTGGCGGGCAAGACCGGCACCGCGCAGGCCCCCGGGGGACCCCCGCACGCGTGGTTCATCGCGTTCGCCCCGGCCGAGGCGCCGCGGTACGCGATCTCCGTGATCGTGGAGCGGGGCGGGTCGGCCGGCGACGAGGCGACCGGTGGTCGCATCGCGGCGCCGGTCGCCGCGAAGGTGCTGCGCACCCTCCTGCAGGTGCCGTGACCCGCCGCGCCACCGCACCGGCGCGGCAGTAGGTTGGGGCCAGCCATGGCAGCCGAACCCCGGGTCCTCGCGGACCGCTACGAACTCACCGAACTGCTCGCCCGGGGCGGTATGTCGGAGGTGTTCCTCGCCCAGGACCGGCGCCTCTCCCGCCCCGTGGCGGTGAAGGTGCTCGCGCCCGAGCTCTCCCGCGATCCGACCTTCGTCGAGCGGTTCCGCCACGAGGCCCAGGCCGCGGCGAACCTCAACCACCCGAACATCGTCTCGGTCTACGACTGGGGTCAGGACGGCGACACCTCGTTCATCGTCATGGAGTACATCGACGGTCGGTCGGTGCGGGACCTCATCACCGCGCGCGGGCGCCTCGACGACACGCAGGTGGCCGGTATCGGCGGCGAGATCGCGGCGGCGCTGTCCTCGGCGCACGCGGCGGGCGTGATCCACCGCGACGTGAAGCCGGCGAACGTGCTGATCTCCTCACAGGGACAGGTCAAGGTCACCGACTTCGGGATCGCGCTGTCGGGCAACTCGCCGAACGAACTCACGAAGGCCGGCTCGGTGATGGGCACGGCCACCTACTTCTCGCCGGAACAGGCCCAGGGCTTCGAGGTCGATGCGCGCTCGGACCTCTACTCCCTCGGCATCGTGCTGTACGAGATGTCGACCGGCACCCCGCCGTTCGCGGGTGACAATGCGGTGGCCGTCGCGTACCAGCAGGTGCAGGAGCAGGTGCCGCCGCCCTCCACCCGCAACCCCGCGATCGCGCCGGCCCTCGAGGGCATCGTCCTCACCGCGCTCGCCAAGGACCCGAACGCCCGGTACCAGACGGCCGACGACATGCGCGCCGATCTCCTCCGCTTCCGCCGGGGCGAGCAGGTCCTCGGCGGACCGCAGACCGCGCAGGTCGTGGAGATGCCCACCGCCGCAGTGCCCGGCGTGGTCGCCGGGGCCGGAGCGGCCACGGCCACGACGACCGCGGTCCGCCAGGCGCCCCGAGGCCGCAACAAGGGCGTCGTGGCGACGGTCGCCGTACTCATCGGCGTGCTCATCCTCGTGATCGCCGGACTCCTCGCAGCCCGGTTCACGAACGACGCGTCCCGCAACGAGGTCGACGTGCCGAGCGTGATCGGTATTCAGGAGCAACCCGCCACCCTCACGCTGCAGCAGCGCGGATTCAAGGTCCGGGTCGACCGACTGCCGAGCACCCGCCCCGAGGGCGAGGTGTTCGGTCAGGACCCGCAGGCCGGCACCCGACTCAACGAGGGCGAGACCGTACTGCTGCGCGTGAGCGCGGGCGAGGGGTCGGTGAAGATCCCGGCGGTCGAGGACGAGGTCGCCGAGGATGCGCGCCTCGACCTCGAGGCCGCAGGTTTCACCGTGACCACGGTCGAGGAGGCGAGCGAGACGATCGAAGCGGGGAATGCGATCCGCACCGATCCGCCGGCGGGCCGCAGCGTCGCCGTCGACACGCCCATCACGCTCTACGTGTCGACGGGCAAGCCGAAGGTGACCGTGCCGGACGTGGCGAACCTCACCCTCAACGACGCGCTCGTCCGCCTGCAGGGCGTGGGGCTCACCCCGCAGACCACGCGTCAGCCCTCCGCCACCGTGCCGATCGACTCGGTCATCTCGAGTGATCCGCCGGGGGGCACGAGCGTGCCGAAGGGTTCCGTCGTCAAGCTCGTGATCTCCTCCGGTCCCGCCCCCACACCGATCCCCAACGTCGTGGGCCAGACGCCGAGCGCCGCGACGACGACGCTCGAGAACGCGGGCTTCACCGTGCTCATCCAGAACATCGCGTCGCTCGACGCTCAGGCGGGCAAGGTCGTGAACCAGAGCCCGGGCGCCGGCACGACCGCGGCCGCCGGCACCACCGTCACCCTCCAGGTCGGCACCGGCGGCATCACGACGACGACCTCGAGCACCACCTGAGGGCCCCCGTGGCCGGTCTCGCCGACTGGTACGCGGCCCACGGCCGCCACGACCTCCCGTGGCGTGCCACGCGCGATCCGTGGGCCATCCTCGTGAGCGAGGTCATGCTCCAGCAGACCCAGGTCGGACGCGTGCTCGAGGCGTGGCCCGCGTTCATGGACGAGTTCCCCGATCCGTCGACCATGGCCGCTGCGTCACCGGGCGCAGTGATCGCGGCGTGGGGTCGCCTCGGGTACCCGCGCCGGGCCCGCCGACTCCACGACGCCGCAGTGGTGATCGCACGCGACGGATGGCCCGAGGACCTGCGCACCCTGCCCGGGATCGGCGCCTACACCGCGGGTGCGATCCTCGACCAGGTCCACGACGCCGACGTGCCCGCGGTCGACGTGAACGTGCGACGCGTGCTCGAGCGACGGGCCGGGCGGCTCCTGACTCCGAAGGAGGCCGACGTCGCGTACCTGCGCACGGGGGGTCGTCTGCGCGGTCGCGACCGGTTCCTGGCGATCATGGACGTCGGGGCCGCACTGTGCCGCGCCCGCGACCCGCGCTGTGCGCAGTGTCCCCTCCGTCGCGGCTGCGCGACCCGCGGTCCGCTCGCCGGTGAGGTCCGTACGAAGCAGGCACCGTTCGAGGGCTCGTTCCGGCAACGTCGTGGTCGGGTGATGGAACGCCTGCGGTCCGCCGACGCGGTCCCGGTGGACGACCTCGACGCCGAGGCCCTCGAGAGCCTCGTGGCCGACGGCCTCGCGGTCGTGGAGCGGGGGCGTGCCTCGTTGCCCTGACCGGGCTCAGGCGGTCGCGCGGTCGAGGAAGTTGCGGACGAGCTGGTGGCCGCCCTCGGTGAGGATCGACTCCGGGTGGAACTGCACGCCCTCGACCGGCAGCTCGCGGTGACGCAACCCCATGACGGTGCCGTCGGCGACCTCGGCGGTGACCTCGAGGCAGTCGGGCACCGAGTCACGCCGCACCACGAGCGAGTGGTAGCGGGTCGCGGTGAGCGGTGACGGCAGGCCGGCGAACACGCCGCGACCCTCGTGGAGGATCTCCGAGGTCTTGCCGTGCATCACCTCGTCGGCCCGCACGACCTCGCCGCCGTAGAGGCGACCGATGCACTGGTGACCGAGGCACACCCCGAGCACGGGCACGCCGTTCGCCCCGAAGTGGAGGATCGCGTCGTTGGAGAGCCCGGCGTCCTCGGGTCGGCCCGGACCGGGCGAGACGAGCACCGCGTCGGGCTCGAGCCCGATCATGCCCTCGAGCGTGATCGCATCGTGACGGTGCACGACCGGCTCCGCGCCGAGCTCCCCGAGGTACTGCACGAGGTTGTAGACGAAGGAGTCGTAGTTGTCGATGACGAGCACGCGGGCACCCACGTCGGCCACGGTACCCGGCCACCCGGAAGCGCCCCCGCGGGTATCGTCTCGGTCCGTGGCGACGAAGCAGCCGAAGGGCCGATCCACCAAGCAACCGGGCAAGGGTGCCGGTCGGACGAAGGCCCGCACGACCCAACCCTCCGGCCGCTACACGCCGCCGACGCCGAAGGCGGTCAAGCGCAGCCCGCTCTGGCTGCCGGTGCTGATGTTCGCCCTGCTCGGCTGCGGCCTGGCCGTCATCGTCGGCAACTACCTCGGACTCCTGCCGGGCGAGCAGCAGAACCGCTACCTGCTCATCGGGCTCGTGCAGATCGCGGCCGGGTTCGTGGTCGCCACGCAGTACCACTGAGGCCGATGCGCCGGGCGGGGCCTCGGGCCCCGGGGTTATCCACAGGGTTGTCCCCCGCCTGTGGGGAACCACAGCCGTGTCATTCGAACGCCCTGTGCGGGGTCCCGCTGCGCTCGGTGCTCAACTCTGGTCGGTGACGAGGACCATGTCCTCCCGGCAGTGCCGAGGGGCCTCGAGGTCGAACCCGTCCGGAGAGGCCGTCATGACGACCTCGGTCCCGCAGACGCTGCAGCGGAACCGCTCGGAGACCGGCACGACCGAGTCGGGATCCGGCTCGGCCGGCGGTGGGCGCATGAACGAGCGCACCACCGCGGCCGCGAGCAGGTAGATCGTCAGGAAGACGGCGAGCGCGATGGCGACCCGGATCGGCCACCAGATCGCGGCGACGACCGGGATCATCGGAGGGCTCAGCCGAGGCGCTCGATGATGGTGGCGTTCGCCATGCCGCCACCCTCGCACATCGTCTGCAGGCCGTACCGGCCACCCGTGCGCTCGAGCTCGTTGACGAGCGTCGTGAGCAGGCGGGCGCCCGAGCAGCCGAGCGGGTGACCGAGGGCGATCGCGCCGCCGTTCACGTTCACCTTCTCCATGTCGGGGTTGTGCTCCTTGGCCCAGGACAGCACAACCGGCGCGAAGGCCTCGTTGATCTCGACGAGGTCCATCTGGTCGATCGTCATGCCGGCACGCTCGAGCACCTTCGCGGTCGACGGGATCGGGCCGGTGAGCATCGTCACCGGGTCGACACCGGCCAGCGCGAACGTGTGGAACCGGGCCCGCGGGCGCAGTCCGAGCTGGTTCGCCTTCTCCTCCGACATGATGAGCACCGCGGCCGAACCGTCGGTGATCTGCGAGGAGTTCCCGGCGGTGATGACGCCGTCCTCCTTGAAGGCGGGCTTCAGCTTGGCGAGGGTCTCGACGGTGGAGTCGGGCCGGATGCCCTCGTCCTGCGAGAACAGCACACGGCCCTCCTCGGTCTCGACCTCGATCGGCACGATCTCGTTGTCGAAGCGACCCTCGGCGCGGGCCCGGGCGGCCCGCTGATGCGACTGCGCGGCGAACGCGTCGTTCTCCTCGCGGCTGATGCCCCACTTCTCGGAGATGAGCTCGGCCGAGATGCCCTGGGGCACGAGGTTCGGGTAGCGGCCCTGCATCTCGGGACCGAACGGGTAGGAGTCCTTGATGACCGACGCGCCCATGGGCACACGGGTCATGTTCTCGACGCCCGCCGCGACGACCACGTCGTACGCGCCGGCGATGACGCCCTGGGCCGCGAAGTGCGCCGCCTGCTGCGAGGACCCGCACTGCCGGTCGATGGTCGTGCCGACGACGCTCTCCGGGAACCCGGCGGCCAGCGCGGCGTTGCGGCCGACGTTGAGCCCCTGCTCACCGACCTGCATCACGCAGCCCATGATGACGTCCTCGATGAGACCGGGGTCGATGCCGGTGCGCTCGACGAGGGCCTTGAGGGTGTGCGACGCGAGGTCGACCGGGTGGATCCCCTTCAACGTGCCGTTGCGGCGACCGAGCGGGGTGCGGACTGCGTCGACGATGACGGCGGTGGGCATCGCGGGGGCCTCCTGGGGCCGATGGTGATTGGGCGGCGACTGTATCCCCGCGGGTCGGCGGGGCGTCGGGCCGGGGCGGGCCGAGCCCGCAGGGCGCCGGCGGGCCCCCGGTAGTGTCGCCGCCCGTGCGTGACATGGAT
>JBEAXD010000244.1:0-2543 GCA_041159995.1 Actinomycetota bacterium
TCTTGATCGCGCGGAGCGCGCCGAGCGGGGCCCGCGCGATGTGGGCGGCCTCCGCGGCGGCGCGGGCCATGAGTTCGGCATCCGGCACCCGTTCGAGCGCGATGCCGTACTCGACCGCCTGCTCGGACGAGACCCACGCGTTCGCCATGAGGATGTGCGCGGCCCGCTGCCACCCCACCCGCTGCGGGAACAACCAGCTGCTCGCGGCCTCCGGCGGCACCCCGAGCTCACCGAACGGCGTCCGCATGCGGGCGCTCTCGGCGACGAACACGAGATCGCAGTGGGCCAGCATCGTGAAGCCGATCCCCACGGCGACGCCGTTCACCGCGGCGACGAGCGGCTTGTCGAAGGCCCCGAGCGCGTCGAGGAGGGCCGGGAACCCCGACTCGTACGCCTCGCCGCTCGCGATGCGCTCGAGTTCCTTGAGGTCCTGGCCGGCCGAGAACGCCCGACCCGCCCCCGTGATGATGACGACCTTCACGGTGTCGTCGAGCCGGGCCTCGTCGAGCGCGGCCCCCGCAGCCCGGTAGAGCGCGGTGTCGAACGCGTTGAGCGCCTCGGGCCGGTCGAGCGTGATGGTGCGCACGGCGTCGTGGTCCTCGATCGTGATCATCGGCGCAGGCTACCGATCGACCGATCCGGCGGGTACCGCCGCCACCCGGGCGACTCGCGTACCGTGGCGTCCGTGGCGGACGACGGCGGGCGGGGACGAGCGGGGCGCGGGTCCGGTCGACCCCGGGTCGTGATCGCCGGGCTCGGCGACACCGGGATGCTCATCGCGATCCGGCTCACGAAGGTCGCGGACGTCGTCGGGATCTCGACCCGCCCGGCACTCGTGAGCGGACAGGAACTCGGGACCCGCCTCGTCGACCCGCCTCGATGGCAGCGCACGTACGTCGTGCCGCACCGCCGGTTCCGCCACCTCGACCGCGTGCGCACCGTCCACGGTCGGATCACCGCCAGTGATCTCGACGGGCGGACCGTCACCGTCGAACGGGCCGACGGGTCGACGTCCGTCGAGCCCTACGACGTGCTCGTGATCGCGACGGGCACGTCGAACGGCTTCTGGCGTCACGATCGGGTCGAGGGGGTCGGCGAGGTGGAGGCGCTCACCCGCGACGCCGCGACGCGCCTCGCCGGCGCGTCGACCGTCGCCGTCGTCGGCGGCGGCGCGACCGGGGTCAGCGTGGCCGACAACCTCGCCCGGCACGGCGGCACGTCCGTGCACCTGTTCCACAGCGGGGAGCAGCCCCTCCCCGGGTACCACCCGCGGGCCCGCGCCTGGATCGTGCGTCGGCTCACCGAGGACGGCGTCACGCTGCATCCCGGCCACCGTGCCGTGACCCCGGACGGGTTCACGGCCGACCGCCTGACGACCGATCCGATCGAGTGGTCGACCGGGCAACCCCCGTTCACCGCGGACCTCGTGCTCTGGGCCGTCGGCGGCGGTCGCCCCCACAGCGCGTTCCTGCCCGCCGAGGTCCTCGACGAGCAGGGTTTCGTGCTCGTCGATGAGCACCTGCAGGTACCCGGCCACCCCGAGGTGTTCGCGATCGGCGACGTCGCCGCGACCGACCCGAATCGGAGTTCGGCCCGCAACTGGGGTTGGCGCACGATCGTGACGAACGTGCGGGCGTTCCTCGGCGGCGGTCGGATGAAGACCTTCTCGGCCCCGGAGTACCGCTGGGGTTCGGTGCTCGGGGTGCAGGACGACGGCATGGTGATCGTGCAACCCGACGGCAAGCGCACCCGGGTGCCGAAGGGGATCGCCGAGCGGTTCCTCGTCGGCGCGTTCGTCACCCGGGTCCTCTACCGCGGCCTGCGGCCGGCCCGGGACTGATCGGCACCCGACCGTGCGCGACCGTTCCTCGCTCGTCACGCGACTGCGCGACCCGGCGACGCACCGGAGCTGGGCCCTCGCCGCGAACGACGGCATCATCGCGACCGCCGGTCTCCTGCTCGGGTTCACCGGGGCCGGCGCGAGCGACCGGTTACTGCTGTTCACCGCGATCGCGGCGACCATCGCCGGCGTGTTCTCGACCGCGGGCGCGAAGTGGGCGGAGGTCGCCGCCGAACGGGAGGCACAGCTCCTCATCGTCGAACGGGAGCAGGCCGACATCGCTCGGGACCCGCAGGGCGAGGTGCGCGAGCTGACCGAGTACTGGCGGACCAAGGGCCTGAGTGACGAGGTGGCCCGGGCGGTGGCCGAGCAGCTCAACGCCTCAGACGCGCTCGGGGCCCAGCTGGAGTGGGAGTACGGGTTCGATGCGCCGCTCCCCCGCAGCGAGCCGATCTGGGCCGGCGCGATCGGGGGTGGGGCCTACGCCATCGGCGCACTCGTGCCCGTGCTCATCAACTACTTCGCCCCCGTGCGGATCGAGACCTGGGCGATCCTCACCGCGATGCTCATCGCATTCGGCCTCACGTCGGCGATCGCGTCACGGGTCGGCCAGATGCAGGCCCGCTCCATGCTCGTCCGGTCCCTCGTGGTGGGCGCCTGCACCCTCGTCGGCTCGTTCGTCATCGGCGAGTGGCTCATCTGA
>JBEAXD010000320.1:0-4876 GCA_041159995.1 Actinomycetota bacterium
CGGGAATCCACCGCACGGTCGCCGCCCCGACCTCGTGCGGGCGTGTGCGGTGTCGTACCCGGTCTGCGATCTGCGCGACCTCGCTGCCGTCGACCACCGGTTCGAGGGGCACTACACCCATCGCCTCGTCGGCGTGTTCCCGGACGCCGAGGACACCTACGTGGCGCGGTCGCCGATCACGGCCGCCGCGACGCTGCGTGTGCCCACCCTCATGCTGCACGGCGATGCCGACCCGGTCGTGCCGATCGAACAGACCCGCACCTTCGCGGCCGCGGCGCGAGCCGGGGGAGCGTCGGTGGAGGTGGTCGAGTACGAGCGCGAGGGGCACGGGTGGTCGCGGCCGGAGACGGTCGCTGATGCCGAGGCCCGTACCGCCGCATTCCTGGCGCGCGAGGTGCTCGCGTGACGACCGTGGCGTACGCCGGGCCGACGCGGGGTTCGGACCGCGCGGTGCTGCTCGCACACGGCGCCGGGGCCGATCTGGAGGCGCCGGCGCTCGTGGCGGTCGCCGATGCGCTCGCCGAGCGCGGGATCCCGTCGCTGCGGTTCAACTACCCGTACCGCGACGCCGGGAGGAGGGCGCCGGACCGGCCCGCGGTGCTGCTCGCGACGACCCGAGCCGCTGCCGTCGATCTCGCGAAGCGCACGAGGCTCGATCCCGAGCGCATCGTCGTGGGCGGACGATCGATGGGTGGCCGGTACTGCTCGCTCGCGGTCGCCGACGCCGACGATCCGCTCCCGGCGCTCGGCCTGCTGCTGCTCGGGTACCCACTGCATCCGGCCGGCAAACCCGACCAGCCCCGAGTCGAGCACCTCGGTCGCATCCGCGTGCCGACGTTGTTCGTCAGCGGAACCCGCGACGCGCTCGGTGCGGAGCCCGCGCTGCGACGCGCCGCACGGCGGGTGCGGGGTCCCGTCACCTGGCACTGGATCGAGACGGGCGACCACTCGTTCAAGCCGCTGCGGTCCTCGGGCCTCGGCCACGAGGCGGTGCTCGCCGATCTCGCCGCGGCGAGCGCCAGCTGGATCGCCTCGCTCTGAGGTGCACGCCTGCGGGCGTGGCTCCGGGCCGGCGTCTAGCCTCGGCGTCATGTCGACGATCCCGCAGATGAACACCCTCCGGTTCGAGCTCGAGGGCCATGTGGCCCGGCTGACGATGAACCGACCCGACAAGCTCAATGCGTTCAGCACCGAGATGTGGGACGAGATGCGCGAGCTCGGCGCACGCCTCGTCGCCGACCCGGGCGACATCCGGGCGCTCGTGCTCATCGGCGAGGGGCGCGCGTTCTCGAGCGGCATCGACACCAGCGTGTTCGCCGAGCGGGGCGACTTCGGTGCGGTGAGCGACGGCGCGGCGGCCCGCGACCGTGACCCGTGGATCGACGTCGTGCTGCGGACCCAGGACGCCTACAACTGGCTGGAGGAGGCGCCGTTCGCCACCATCGCGGCGGTGCGCGGCTACGCCCTCGGCGCAGGGCTGCAGGCGGCGCTCGCGTGTGACATCCGGGTCTTCGCCCACGGCGTCGACGTCGGCCTGCTCGAACTGAAGTACGGGATCATGCCCGACCTCGGCGGCACGCAGCGGCTCACGAAGCTCGTCGGTCCCGGCCGGGCCAAGGAGATGATCCTCATGGGCGCCCGTATCGACGGTGCGGAGGCGTACCGCCTCGGTATCTGCGAGCGGTACGTGCCGGACGAGGAGCTCGAGACGACGGTCGACGCGATGGCCGAGCGCATCGCCGCGCAACCCCCGATCGCGGTCCGCACCTCGAAGCGCGCGGTCGAGGCCGCGACCCACCTCGCGCTGCGCGACGGCCTCATGTACGAGGCCACCGGCCAGACCGAGTGCATGCGCTCCGAGGACATGCGCGAGGCCATCGGCGCGTTCGTCGAGGGTCGTCCACCCGTCTACCGCAACCGCTGACCGCGCCGGACCGGCGGGGGAGCCCCGGCGGTGACCGCGACCGGGTCTAGCCTTGCGGACCATGTCGTCGGTCCGCGTCCGCCCGGGTGATCCGCTGCGCGGGACGGTGCGCGTCTCGGGAGCGTCGAAGAACTCCGGGTGCAAGCAACTGGCGGCGGCGCTGCTGGCCGAGGGGTCCACGACCGTCACGAACGTCCCCTCGGTCGCCGATCTCGAGGTCATGCTCGAGGTCCTCACCGCCATGGGTGTGGGGGTCGAGCGACTCGGGCCCGACGCGCTGCGGCTCGACACCGCGGGGGAGCTCACCCCCGAGGCGCCCTACGAACTCGTCACCCGAATGCGGGCCTCGATCAACGTGCTCGGCCCCTTGCTGGCCCGGTGCGGCGAAGCCCGGGTCGCCATGCCGGGTGGCGACAACATCGGTCAACGCAAGTTGGACATGCACTTCCGGGGCCTCGAGGCGATGGGCGCCAAGTTGAGCGTCACCCACGGCTACATCGAGGGATCGGCGCACGGTCTGCACGGCGCTCGGATCGTGCTCGAGTTCCCGAGCGTCGGTGCGACCGAGAACCTGCTCACCGCCGCGGTCCTCGCCGACGGGCTCACCACCATCGAGAACGCGGCCCGCGAGCCCGAGATCCGCGACCTGGCGACGCTCCTCAACCGCATGGGGGCGCGTGTCCACGGTGCGGGCACGTCGACCATCGAGGTGGAGGGGGTGCGCTCGCTCGCGAGCGTCGACACCGAACTCTGCGGTGATCGCATCGAGGCCGGCACCTACCTCACCGCGCTCGGCGTGGCCGGCGGCGAGATCGAACTCGAGGGGATCCGCCTCGATCAACTCGAGATGGTCGTCGTGAAGCTGCGGGAGATGGGCATGCGCGTCGACGCCACGGACCGCGGGTTGCGGGCCCGGTGCGACGGCCGCCTCGACTCGGTCGACGTCGCCACCCTGCCGTTCCCGGGCTTCGCGACCGACTTCATGCCGATGACGGTCGCCCTGCTCGCGGTCAGCGACGGCACGGCGATCGTGAGTGAGAACGTCTTCGACAACCGGTTCTCCTTCATCGGTGAGCTCCGTCGGATGGGCGCCGACATCCGTACCGAGGACCGCCACGCCGTCGTCCGCGGCGTGCCCCGACTCTCCGGTGCACCGGTCCGGGCCTTCGACGTCCGGGCGGGCGCGGCTCTCGCCATCGCCGGCCTCGGCGCCGAACCGGTCCGTCGGGCCGGTCGTACCCGACGGATTCCCGTGCACCGGATGATCGCCGCCGCACCGTCCGGGGTCCTGCGGGAAGCCGTGGCAGACTGCGGGCGTTGTTCCACGGTGCACGGACCGACGGCACGTGGGCCGAACGAGCAGGACGAGGTGGTGGCGATGAGCGACACGATGGTGGCCGGGGTGCTCGATGCGATCGAGGCGATCCGGCCCGCGCTCCAGGCCGACGGTGGTGACATCGTGTTCAACACGATCGACGACGACGGCGTCGTGCACGTGAGCCTCGTCGGTGCCTGCGGTACCTGCCCGGTGTCCACGATGACGCTGAAGGCCGGCGTGGAGCGGATCATCATGGACCGCGTCCCCGGCGTGACCGAGGTCGTCGCCGACAACGCCGAGTGACCGGCCCGGACTGACGATCGACCGATGCCCCCGGACCCCGCGGCGCTCGTCGAGCGCGCCGTCACCGGCGACCGAGGTGCGGTCGCCAAACTCATCTCGATCGTCGAGGCCGGGGGTCCGCGATCGTTCGAGGTCGCAGCGCTCCTGCACCCCCACACCGGGCGCGGCTACACGATCGGGCTCACCGGTGCGCCCGGTGCCGGCAAGTCGAGCCTGACCGACGCGCTCATCGGGCGGATCCGGCGCGACGGTGACGAGGTGGGGGTGGTCGCCATCGATCCGACCAGCCCGTTCACGGGCGGCGCGATCCTCGGTGACCGGGTGCGGATGCAGGAGCACGCCCTCGACCGCGGGGTCTACATCCGGTCGATGGCGACCCGCGGTCACCTCGGTGGGCTCGCGCTCGCGACCCCGCAGGCCGTGCGCGTCCTGGACGCCGCCGGCAAGCCGTGGATCATCATCGAGACGGTCGGCGTCGGCCAGGTCGAGGTCGACATCGTCGGCACCGCCGACACGACGGTCGTCGTCGTGAACCCGGGCTGGGGCGACGGGGTGCAGGCCAACAAGGCCGGCCTCATGGAGATCGCCGATGTCTTCGTCGTGAACAAGTGCGATCGTGACGGCGCCGCCGAGACGGTGCGGGACCTCGAGATGATGCTCGACCTCTCGGGACATCCGGAGTGGCGGGCGCCGATCGTCCAGACCGTCGCGACCACCGGCCGCGGGGTCGACGAGTTCTGGGCCGCCATCCGCAGCCACCGTGAGTTCATGCTCGCCCAGGATCGGCTCGCCGGACGTCGGGACCAGCGCACCCGTGAGGAACTCCGCACGATCGTGCTCGCCCGACTCATCGATGCGGCCGACGCGCGCTGCGCCGGTCCGGCCTTCGACGCCCTCGTGCGTGAGGTCGCCGAACGGCGCACCGATCCGTACACGGCGGCGGCCACCCTCCTCGGGGACTGACTCGGCGCCACCCCGGTCACCCGGCCGCGGCCGACCTGCGGGCCGCCGCTAGCCTGCGCGGCCATGACCGACTCGACCGCCCCCGCCTCGCTCGTCCTCACCGAACGCCACGACGGCGTCGCGGTGATCCGGCTGAACCGGCCGCCGATGAACCCCCTGTCGCGTGCGCTGCTCACCGAACTCGGCGACGCGGCCGGTGCGCTCGCGGCTGACCCGACGGTGCACGCGGTGCTCGTGCTCGGCTCGGAGAAGGCCTTCGCCGCCGGGGCCGACATCACCGAGTTCGACGGTCCCGAGGCCGCGGCCGAGATCGGCGGGATCTTCCGGCGCGCCTTCGACTCGCTCGCCGCGATCGGTCGCCCCGTGGT
>JBEAXD010000121.1:0-2587 GCA_041159995.1 Actinomycetota bacterium
GCCACGGGTTGGCGGTGGGGAGCATGGGTCGACCGGCGAGCGCCGACCCCGTGCTCTTCCTCGCCGCCGGGGCGGCCGGCGCGCTCGCGGCCGACCGGATTCCGTCGCGGTGACCATCGGGATCTGCCCGTCGGCGCGCTCCGCATCCGACCGACACCCGCCGGGCTCGGCCCGTGCGGCCTCCGGTCCGGGGCTGCGCGCGAGGATGCGTCCCGTGGAGCCCGCACCGTGACCGACGAGACCGTCCAGCCGATCGAGGACGAGGCGGCACCCACCGGGTCCGGATCCGCGCTGCGCACCGTGGTGGAGTGGATCGGGCTCGTCGCGTGTGCGCTGCTCGTCGCCTTCGTCGTGAAGACCTTCGTCTTCCAGGCCTTCTACATCCCCTCGGAATCCATGGTGCCGACCCTTGCGGTCGGTGACCGAGTGCTCGTCAACAAACTCGCCGATCGCTTCGGCGATCCGAACCGTTTCGACATCGAGGTGTTCCTCGCCCCGAAGGGCACCGAGACGGCCGAGATCAAGGATCTCGTGAAGCGGGTCGTCGGGATGCCGGGGGAGACGATCGAGGGGCGCGACGGCCGGATCTACATCGACGGGAGCCTGCTCGACGAGCCGTTCCTGCCGCCGGGGACCCAGTCGCGGACGTTCGGACCGGTCGAGGTGCCGCCGGGCCACTACTTCATGCTCGGCGACAACCGTCAGTTCTCGAAGGATTCGACCTACTTCGGGCCGATCCCACGGTCCTCGATGATCGGACGCGTCTTCGTCCGCATCTGGCCGCTCAGCCGTATCGGGTTCCTCTGAGTCGGATCGATCGTTCCTACGCCGGCGGGCGTCCGCCCGGTGCGTCGCTCCACTCGCCGACCGCGGCGAGCATCCGATCCACCCGATCGCAGTAGATCGCGTCGATCCCGATGCGCAGCATCCCGAGGATGTGGCGGGTCTCCTGCACATCCCACGCGAACGCGCGCAGGTCGAAGCGGTGCAGCAGGGAGACGATGCCTCCGGTCCAGTCGGTGTGGTGGAGGTTGAGGGCATCGATCCCGTCCGACGCGAGATCGGCGGCGAGTCGCTCGAGCGCTGTGCCGACCACCTTGCCGCGGCCCGGGGAGTGGACGAGCCGTACGTCCGGTGCCTCGGTGCGGAGCGCACGCAGCCGCTCGCGGGCGCCGACGCAGATCCAGAGGCGGTCCGGTGTCCCGTGGGCCCGGGCGAGCCGGACCATCGGTCCGAAGGCCGCGGGATCCTTGAGATCGATCGACAGGTCGTACTCCGTGCCGCAGTCCTCGTAGAGGTCGGCCAGACGTGGCACCCCGAACCGCTGGAGTTCGGCGGCGGTCGATCGAGCGACGCGAGCCCGTCGCAGCCCCCGGCGCACGGTCGGGTCGTGGACGAGGACGACCTCACCGTCGGCCGAGAGCCACGCGTCGCTCTCGAGCCCGGCCGCGCCCTCGGCGAGGGCCCGGCGGAACGCGGCCAGGGTGTTCTCCGGCTCGAGGGTGCGGGCCCCGCGGTGGGCGAAGGTGATCACGGTCACGCCGGCGATGTTCCCACGCCCGTCCCGGAGGGGGCGGACCCGGGCCACCTGGGCCCTTGGGCCCGGATCCGAACGCTGAGGAATTCCGAGATCGCGCTCAAGTCCCACCGCTCTGGGGCCGATGACCCCCACGTACCGGAAGGGGAGGAGCACCACCATGACCACGATCCGAGCGAACTGCCCCGAGTGCGGCGACGTGCAGCTGAAGGTCAACGACCTCACCGTGCGGGTCTGCGCCGACGACGAGCAGGGTGCGTACACGTTCCGCTGCCCGACCTGCACGACGGTCGTGGTGAAGGACGCCAGCCGTCGCATCATCGACCTGCTCGTCTCGAGCGGGGTCGAACTCCAGGTCTGGCGCGTCCCCGCCGAGATCAACGAGGCGCACTACGCGGGCCCCGGCATCAGCGCCGACGACCTGCTCGCCTTCCACGAGCTGCTCGAGTCGGACCACTGGTTCACCGACCTCGTCGAGATGGTGCGGCCCGAGCCCTCGCAGTAGGTTCTCGCGTCCATGCCCGGACTCCTCATCATCCTCGCCGGCGTCCTCGTGGGCGGTGCGCTCGCGCTGGCCGCCGCGCTGCGTCGGGCCCGCGACGAGGTCGCCCCGACCGTCACCGCGTTCGCCGAGTTCCGCTCGGCGCTCGCTCCCGGCCTCCTCGGCCTGCGCCAGGACGCCCTCGCGACGTCCGCCCGGATCGAGGCCGGACGGGTCGGGCCGGATCCGGGCGGACGGTAGGCTCCCGACCGTCGGGCGCTGCGCCCGGCACTTCCAGCCGGCGAGGCCAGCCATGATCCCGCAACTCGGACCGCTCGAGATCCTCGTCGTCGTCATCGTGGCCCTCCTCGTGTTCGGGCCGAACCGTCTCCCCGAGGTCGCCCGCCAGGTCGGACGTGGGATCCGGGAGGTCAAGAAGGTCCAGGAGCAGCTCAGCACCGAGCTCCACGACGTGCTCCACGCCGACGAGGAACCCCCCGGAACCTTCGACCCGGGTGCCACGTTGGCGGCCCCGATCCGTCGCGACGCCGAGCCGACCGGGTCGGGGG
>JBEAXD010000137.1:0-3435 GCA_041159995.1 Actinomycetota bacterium
GACGGCGGCGATGCACTCGCTGCGGATCCCGATCGGGAGCGATCTGGCACGATGCGGAGCATGGACGAGCCCACCGTGGGGATCTACACGGAGCAGACGGAGCGTTGGGTCGAACGGCGGCGTGCGCTCGACGTCGACGCAGCCGCGGCGCTGCGGGCCCGCGCCCCGAACGGGAGGATCGCCGACCTCGGCTGCGGACCGGGGTTCCACCTGGACGTGCTCGGTTCCGGCACCATCGCGCTCGACGCGGCGGAGCCGATGGTGCGCCGGTCGGCCGACCTCGGCGGTCTCGGTGTGGTCGGCGATCTCGAGGCCCTGCCGTTCCGTGACGGTTCGCTCGACGCGGTCTGGGCGTCGCGGTCCTACGTGCACATCGCCCGTGCCCGGCTGCCCCTCGCACTCCGCGATCTCCACCGGGCACTGGCGCCGACCGCTCCGATCTCGCTCACGATGATCCCCGGCGACCACGACGGCCGGGACCTGCCGGCGGACGACTTCCCGGGCCGCTGGTTCGGCCTCTGGACGTCGGCGGAGCTCCGGGACGTCGTCGAGGGCGCGGGATTCGACGAGGTGTCCGTCGATCACACGGACGGTGACCGGCCGGGGTCGGGTCGCCTCCTCGTCACCGCTCGCCGGGCTCGGCGCCTCCCCGACACGGTGGGCCCGGGCCTGCGCCTGCTCATGTGCGGCCTCAACCCGAGCGAGTACTCGGCCGACGCGGGCGTCGCGTACGCGCGCCCCGGCAACCGGTTCTGGCCGGCCGCACTGCGGGCCGGGATCGTGACCCGGGATCGTGACCCGGTGCACGCGCTGGTCCACCACGGCGTCGGATTCACCGACCTCGTGGCCCGGGCGACCCCCGCGATCTCGGACCTCGCGCGAGGGGAGTTCGCGGCGGGCATGGGCCGGGTCGAACGGCTCATCGCCCGCACCGGGACCCGCGTCGTGTGCTTCGTCGGTCTCGCCGGGTACCGCGAGGCGGTCGATCGACGGGCGAAGGCCGGCGTGCAGGATCGAGGGATCGGCGATGCGGTCGCGTACCTGATGCCGAGCACGAGCGGCCTCAACGCGAGCAGCAAGCTGTCGGACCTCGCCGACCACCTCGCCGCCGCCGCGGCACTCGCGGCGGACTGATCAGCCGGCCAGTTGCTCAGTGCGACGCGCGAGCGTCGCGAGCACCTCGTCGTAGGACGCGATGAACGAAGCCACACCCTCACGCTCCAGGGTGTCGGTGACGTCCGCGTAGGGCACGCCGGCCGCGTCGAGGTCCGCCAGCACCCGCCGTGCCCCGTCGAAGTCGCTCGCGATGGTTCCGGCGCGTTGGTCGCCCTCGCCGTTCCGGAGCGCCTCGATCGACGCCGGCGCCAGCGTGTTGACCGTCTCCGGTCCGATCAGCTCATCCACGTACAACGTCGACGAGTAGGCCGGGTTCTTCGTCGAGGTGCTCGCCCACAGCGGCCGCTGCCGACGTGCGCCCTGCGCCTCCAGCGCGGCCCAGGTGTCCGTGCCGCAGTGTGCCAGGTACCGCTCGTACGCGACGCGGGCGTTGGCGACCGCTGGGAGGCCGCGCAGCGGATGACCCTCGGCGAGTCGCTTGTCGACCTCGGTGTCGACCCGACTGACGAAGAAGGAACCGACCGACGCGATGGACCGCAGGTCGCCGCCGGACGCCGCGAGCCGGGCGAGTCCGGCCTCGTGCGCGTCGAGCACCGCGTCGTACCGATCGAGGTCGAAGATCAACGTCACGTTCACGTTGATGCCGGCGGCGACGACCTCGGTGATCGCCGGCAGCCCGGCCGGGGTCGCCGGGATCTTGATCATCACGTTCGGGTGGTTCACCCTCCCGTGGAGGTCGATGGCCTGCGCGATCGTCCCTGCGGTGTCGTGCGCGAGGCGGGGCGACACCTCGACCGACACGTACCCGTCCTCACCATCGGTCGCGTCGTAGACCGGGCGCAGCAGTGCAGCCGCGGCCGCGATGTCGTCGACGACGAGTGACCAGAACGCGTCCTCGGCGGAGGCCCCGGCCCGGTGCTGCTCGAGCAGTTGCTCGTCGTAGCCGTCACCGGCGGCCATGGCCTTCTCGAAGATGGTCGGATTCGAGGTGACGCCCCGGATCCCGTCCTCACGGATGAGCGAGGCGAGCCCACCGTCCCGCAGCATCGGCCGCGTGAGGTTGTCGTACCACGGGCTCTGGCCGAACGTGTTGAGCCGATCGATACCGTTCACCTCAGCGACCTCCGACGAGTGCCGTCGCGCGGGCCACGACCGCGTCGACCGTGAATCCGAACCGTTCGAGTGCGACCGCCCCCGGAGCCGATGCGCCGAACGTATCGATCCCGATCGCGTCGTCGGCCCAGCGGTCCCACCCGAAGGTCGTCCCCGCTTCGACGGCCAACCGCGGGACGCCGGCCGGCAGCACCTCGGACCGCTCGGCCGCGGACCGGGCGGCGAAGAGGTCCCAGGAGGGCATCGACACGACCCGCGCGTCGACGCCGGCGGCGGCGAGCACCCCGTGCGCCTCCACGCACAGGGAGACCTCCGATCCCGTACCGATGAGCACCACCTCCGGGGTCGGACCCCGCTCGGGGACGAGCACGTACGCTCCGGCGGCGACTCCGACGCGGGCGAGCACGTCCGTTCCCGCCAGGACCGGCAGGTTCTGACGGGACAGCACGATCGCCGTCGGACCCTCGGCCTCGAGGTGCACCCGCCATGCTGCTGCGGTCTCGTTCGCGTCCGCGGGTCGGATGATGCGCAGCCCGGGCATGGCCCGGAGCGCGGCGAGGTGCTCGACCGGCTGGTGGGTCGGACCGTCCTCACCGACCGCGATCGAGTCGTGGGACCACACGAACGCCACCTTGGAACGTGACAGCGCGGCGACCCGGACGGCCGGTCGCATGTAGTCGCTGAACACGAAGAAGGTGCCGCCGAACGGGATGAGGCCGCCCTCGGCCATGCCCACCATCACCGAACCCATCGCGTGCTCACGGACTCCGAAGTACAGCTGCCGGCCTCCGAGTGCGCCCCGGGAGAGCGCAGGGAGGCCCGGCAGGCTCGTGCCCGTGTTGCCGGTGAGGTCGGCGCCCCCGCCGACGAGACCGGGAACCCGTTCGGCGATCGCACCGAGCACCTTGGCGCAGGCGTTCCGCGTCGCCACCGACTCACCCGCCGACCACGAGGGGAGTGCGGCGTCCCATCCGGGAATACCGCGGCCGGCGGTGCAGGCCTCCAGCGCGTCGACGCGTACGGCGTCCTCACGTCGCGCCGCGTCGCGCCGCTCCGTCCACGCGGCTCGGTCCGCCGCCCCGCGCGACCCCGCGGCGCGGTACGCCGCGAGGACCTCGTCCGGCACGGTGAAGGATTCGTCCGCCGGCAGGCCGATGAGTTCCTTGACGACGCGGACCTCATCGGCGCCGAGGGGCGACCCGTGGG
>JBEAXD010000242.1:0-3688 GCA_041159995.1 Actinomycetota bacterium
CAAATCCCTCGCGACCGTCGAGCGGCTGTGCCGCGACTTCGCGGCCTGGGGCCTCCTGCGCGGCGATGCGGTGATCGCCCTCGGAGGTGGTGTGGTGGGGGACACCGCGGGGTTCGCCGCCTCGATCTACCACCGTGGGGTCGATCTCGTGCAGGCACCGACCACGCTGCTCGCACAGGTCGATGCGGCGATCGGGGGGAAGACCGCGGTCAACCTCCCCGAGGGCAAGAACCTCGTCGGTGCGTTCCACCAGCCGATCGCGGTGCTCGCCGACACCGCGACCCTCGCGTCGCTCCCGGATCGGGAGTACCGCGGCGGTCTCGGGGAGGTCGCCAAGTACGCGTTGCTGGCCGACCCGGCCACCGAGGACGGTGGGATCAACGCGCTGCTGCGGGAGCACACCGGTGCGGTGCTCACCCGGGATCCGGCGATCCTCGCCGACCTCGTGAGCCACTGCGCGGGGATGAAGGCCGCCGTCGTCGCGGCCGATCCGCACGAGCGCACCGGCATCCGTGCCACGCTGAACCTCGGTCACACGCTCGCCCACGCGCTCGAGACCACGGGCGGGTACGGCCTCACCCACGGCGAGGCCGTCGCGATCGGGCTCGTCTTCGCCGGTGAGCTCGCCGGCGCCTGCGAGCGCGTCGGCCTCGATACGGTCGACCGCTACCAGGCCCTCCCGGCCTCGCTCGGCCTGCCCACCTCCGTGCCCGGTGGCGAGGCGCTCCGCGCCGATGACCTGCTCGCCGTCATGCGCCGGGACAAGAAGGCGGCGGGCGGGCTCACCTTCGTGCTGCCCGGCCCGGGGGGCGTGACCCTCGTCGAGGACCCGGCACCCGCCGCCCTCGCTCACGCGTTCGCGGCCGTCGGCGTGGGAGGCTGAGGGCGATGGCGACGATCCTGCTCCTCTCCGGGCCGAACCTCAACCTGCTCGGTACGCGGCAGCCCGAGATCTACGGCTCGGACTCGCTCGCGGACCTCGTGGACGACGCGCGGGCCGCGGCCGAGGCGGCAGGACACGCCCTCGAGCACCTGCAGTCGAACCGTGAGGGCGACCTCATCGACGCGATCCAGGGTGCGCGTGGGCGGTGCGCTGCGATCATCATCAACCCGGGCGCGTTCACCCACTCCTCGTACGCGATCGCCGATGCGCTCGCGGCGTACGACGGCGTGAAGGTGGAGTTGCACATCTCGAACCCGAGCGCGCGGGAGGAGTGGCGGCGAACCTCCGTGGTCGCGCCCTACGTCACGGGAACGGTCGCCGGCTTCGGTCGCGCCGGGTATCCGCTGGCGGTGGCCGCCGCGATCGACGCCATGGGCCGGCCGTGATCCCCGGGCTGCCCGCGGTCGACGTCACGGGCCGTATCGACCGACTGCGCGGCGCCGTGCGCGACGCGGAGGCCGACGCGATCCTCGTCACCCGGCTCCCGAACATCCGCTACCTCACGGGCTTCACCGGGTCCGCGGGGATGGTGCTCGTCACCGCGGCCGATGGGCTGTTCGTCACCGACGGCCGGTACCGCGAGCAGTCCGCCGAGCAGCTCGGCGCCGCGGGCTGCCCCCTCGAGGTGGCCATCGGTCTCGGCGCCGACGACCAGCGCGAGCACCTGCGTCGCGTCGTCGCGCGCGCCGGGGTGCAGCGGCTGCTGCTGGAGGCGAGCGGGGTCACCTGGGCCCAGGCCCGCGACCTCGCCGATCGCTGGTTCCCGGAACTCGAGGTGGTCGCGGGCGATCCGATCGTCGAGGGGCTCCGGATGGTGAAGGAGCCCGCGGAGATCGAGCGGATCCGTGCGGCCTGTCACATCGCCGACGACGCACTCGCGTCCCTGCTGCCCCGGCTCGGTTCCGGGATCTCCGAGCGGGCCTTCGCGCTCGAGCTCGAGGTCGCGATGCGCGAACGCGGTGCCGACGGCAACTCGTTCGACCCGATCGTGGCCTCCGGTCCGAACGGGGCCAAGCCCCATGCCCGTCCCGGTGACCGGGTCGTCGAGCGCGGAGAACTCGTGGTCATCGACTTCGGGTGCGTCGTCGACGGGTACTGCTCCGACATGACCCGCACCGTGAGCGTCGGTGAACCCTCGCCCGAGGCCCGTCACATGTGGGAGGTCGTGCACGATGCCCAGGCCGCCGGTCGTGATGCGGTGGCCGCCGGGGTCGAGGCGGCGGCGGTCGATCGCGTGTGCCGGGACATCATCACCGCCGCGGGGTGGGGCGAGGCGTTCGCCCATGGCACCGGCCACGGTGTGGGCATCGAGATCCACGAGGACCCGAGGGTGTCGCAGGCCTCGAGTGCTACCTTGCTGGCCGGTCACATCGTGACCGTCGAACCGGGCGTCTACCTCCCCGGTATCGGCGGCGTGCGACTCGAGGACACGGTCGCCGTGACCGAGGGCGGCTGCGACCCGTTGACCGCCTTCCCCAAGCACCTCGTCGTCTGACCCGAGAAGGGCCCCTCGTGAGCATCTCCACCAACGACCTGAAGAACGGCATGGCCCTCAACCTCCCGGAGGGGCTGGTCACCGTGGTCGAGTTCCAGCACGTCAAGCCGGGCAAGGGCGGCGCGTTCGTGCGCACGAAGCTCAAGAACTACCGGACCGGAGCGGTCGTCGACAAGACCTTCCGAGCGGACGAGAAGGTGCCGCTCGCGATCATCGACAAGCGCGAGATGCAGTACCTGTACCGGGAGGGCGCCGACTACGTGTTCATGGACACCTCCTCGTACGACCAGGTGCACGTGAGCCCGAGTGCGCTCGGCGACGCGGTGAAGTACCTCAAGGAGGGCGATTCCGCAGTGCTGCCGACCTACAACGACGAGATCCTCGGCGTGGATCTGCCCGCCGCGGTGGAGCTCACGATCACCGAGACCGAGCCGGGCGTGCAGGGTGACCGGGTGTCGGGCGCTCGCAAGCCGGCCACGCTCGAGACCGGGCTCGTCGTGCAGGTGCCGCTCTTCGTCGAGGTGGGCGAGACCATCAAGGTCGACACCCGTTCCGGCGAGTACCTCACCCGCGCCTGATCGCGCCGTGGCGCCGCGTCGCGAGTCCCGCGAGCGAGCGCTCGGCCTCTGCTACGAGGGCGAGGTCCGCGAACTCGACCCGGCGGCCGTGCTCGCGAACCTCCCGAGTGCGCCCGACGACTACGCGGTGCGGCTCCTCGAGGGGGTGGATGCGCATCGGGCCGAGATCGACGCGCACCTCACGGAGTACTCGGAGCACTGGACGCTGGATCGCATGCCGGTGGTCGATCGTTGCATCCTGCGGATCGCGGCCTACGAGCTCGCGTACGAGCCCGAGATCCCCACGGCGGTCGCGATCACCGAGGCGGTCGAACTGGCCAAGCAGTACTCCACCAAGGATTCCGGCCGGTTCGTGAACGGTCTGCTGTCCCGGGTCGCCGCCGAGGTGCGGGCCTCGTGACCGCGGCGGTGCCCTGCGCCGCGATGCTCCCGGTCGAGATCGCCGAGCCGATCACCGACGGTGCGGTGGACACCGATCGGCCCTGGAACGTCGTGGTCTGGAACGATCCGGTCAACCTGATGTCCTACGTGGTGCTCGTGTTCCAGAAGCTCTTCGGGTACTCGAAGGAGCATGCGACTCGACTCATGCTCGAGGTGCACCACGAGGGCCGATCCGTCGTGGCCTCCGGCACCCGTGAGCAGGCGGAGCACCACGTCGCTCGCCTGCACGCC
>JBEAXD010000154.1:0-3721 GCA_041159995.1 Actinomycetota bacterium
CGACCGAGAACAACTTCGTGCCGCCGGAGATCGTGGCCCAGCTCCCCGCCCGCGGTTGAGGACCTCCGGCCCGATCGCTCCGCCGGACCGCGATCACCCGATGGGCTCGCGGAATGGACCGCGCATCCGAATCAGCTCTAGCGTCCCGAACTCACCGACCCCCGCCACGAGGACCGCACCGTGATCTGGGCCTTCATCACCGGCTTCATCGTCGTGACGATCGGCGTGTTCGTCTTCCGCCCACTCGTCGGCCGACTGTTCCACAACGACTTCCAGGGCATCAAGACCGAGGCCATCGTCGGTCCCATCATCGCCCTCACCATCTTCCTGAGCGCCTTCGTGGTCGCCCAGGCCACCGGCTCGTACCAGCGCGCGAGCCAGAACGCCAACGCCGAGGCCTCGGCGGTGGCGCTCCTCTACGAGAACGCTGGCCTGCTCCCCGACGACCGCGGCACCGAACTGCAGGCCACGTCGGTCTGCTACGCCCGCTCGGTGGAGCGCCTCGACTGGCCTGCGCTCGACGAGGGTCGCACCTCGCCCGTCACCGATGCGTGGGCGGAGCGATTCAACGAGGAGATCCCGCCGATCCTCGACGGGCCCGGATCCGTCGTCGGGCAGGTCGTGTCCCTCAACCGGGCTCAGACCGAGGCGCGGCTGCTGCGTATCCATGAGGCCAACAAGAACCTGCCGCTGCTGACGGTCATCGTGATGATCGGGTCGATCCTCTTCGCGCTGCTCGTGGTGGCCACGTTCGCGGTCGCCGACATGAAGCGCGGTGTCCTGTTGGCCCTCGGGTTCGCGTTGGCCTTCCTCCTCGGCGGCATGCTGGTGCTGGTCGACCAACTCGAGCAGCCGTTCACCGGCATCGTGCGCATCAAGCCTGCCGTGATCTCCGACGTGGCGCGCGACACCGCAGCGAAGTTCGCCGAGGCCCACCCGACCGTGGCACTCCCCTGCAACGCCGAGGGCCGTCCGCTCTCCTAGTCGGCGCCCGGTTCGCCCGCAGCCGCGGTCCTACAATCGTCCGATGCGCATCCTCGTCACCGCCGCCGGTCGCGCGATCGGCCGTTCCACCTGCACCGCACTCACCGCCGCCGGTCACGAGGTCGTGGCGACCGCTCGCGACGTCTCGTTGCTCGGTGACCTCGAGGTCGCGTCGCGCCTCCCCCTCGACGTCACCGACGAGGCCTCGGTCCGTGCCGCGCTCGACTCGGCCGGCGAGATCGACGGCCTGGTGAACAACGCGGCGCTCGGCGGCAGCGCGCCGATCGAGACCCACCCGATCGACCGGATCCGGGAGATGTTCGAGACGAACGTCCTCGGCGCCCTCCGCATGGTGCAGTTGCTCACGCCGGGCTGGCGCGCTCGGGGCCACGGCGTCATCGTCAACATCTCGAGTGTCCAGGGCCGGGTCACGAGCCCACTGAGCGGCGCGTACTCCGCCTCGAAGCACGCACTCGAGGCCATGTCGGAGGCGATGCACTTCGAGCTGTCCCACTTCGGGATCCGCACCGTCATCATCGAGCCGGGGTTCATCGCCCCGGGCATGAAGCTGCCCGATGATCTCCCGCGACCCGCCGAGTACCAGCAGTTGTACGACGAGTGGGAGGGTGCCGACACCACGCTCAACGCCGGAGGCCGCCCCGGTCCGGAGATCGTCGCCGACGCCATCGTGCGGGCGTTCGCCGATGCGGCCACGCCGCGTCGGGTCCCGGTCGGCGCCGACGCCGAGATGATCCTCAGCACCCGGGCGGCCCTCGGCGACGCCGAGTTCGAGGAGACGATGCGGGCGGTGCTCGGCCTCACCTGGTGAGCACCGGCCCGGGTACGGTGCCCGCCATGCTGCAGCGCCGTGACCCACTCGCCCTCGTCGTCGGATCGTTCGTGACGATCGCCGGCGTGATGCACTTCGTGAATCCATCGTTCTTCGACGCGATCGTTCCACCCGCGCTGCCGCCGAACGCGCGCTTCTGGACCTATGTGAGCGGGGTCGCCGAGCTCGTGATCGGCCCGATGGTGCTCATCCCTCGAACCCGGCGCGTCGGCGCGCTCGCAGCGATCGGACTCTTCGTGGCCGTCTACCCGGCGAACCTCTACATGGCGTGGGACTGGCGCGACCGCCCGGCGAACGAGCAGGCGGTGGCGTACCTGCGCCTGCCGTTCCAGTTCCTGTTCATCTACTGGGCCTGGCGCATCGCACAGCGAAGTCGCTCCGCAGCGCCGGCCTGATCCCGGTCACGGCAGGACGAACTCGGCGCCCGACGGGCGAACGACCCGATCCCGTAGGACGGGACCTGCCCGCCCTCGAACCCATCGAGGCGGGTGTCCGGCGACACCACCGCTCGGGCGAGTCGGCATGCCGCACGCATCGACCCGGGAGTGCGATGCTCGGTCCATGACCGCACCGAAGGACGCCACCCCGCAGACCCGGGCCGCGAACGCTCCCGTCGACCTCGGCTTCGACCCGGCCGACTTCGACCGAGCGTCGCGTGGGCTCGTCGCCACCCACCCGACCGGCATCATCGAGTCACCGTTCGGACGCGTGTGGGACCTCACCCGCTACGAGTTCATCGAACGGGACAGTACGAACCCCGACACCGTGCACCCGAGCCTGTGGCGCCAGGCGCAACTCAATGCGATCCACGGGCTGTTCGAGGTCGCGCCCGGCGTGTGGCAGGCCCGGGGGTACGACATCTCGAACGTCACCTTCATCGCCGGTGACACCGGGTGGATCGTCATCGACCCGCTCACCGCTGAGTACACGGCCCGAGCGTGCCTCCAACTCGCCAACGAGCATCTCGGCGAGCGTCCCGTCGTGGCAGTGATCTACACCCACTCGCACGCCGACCACTTCGGCGGCGTGCTCGGCGTCACCACCCGGGAGGACGTCGCTCGGGGGCGATGCCGGGTCATCGCCCCCGAATACTTCATGCGCGAGACGATCGAGGAGAACGTCATCGCCGGCTTCGCCATGCTGCGTCGAGCGGCCTACCAGTTCGGCCCACTCCTCCCGGCCGGACCCCGGGGCCACATCGACTGCGGACTCGGCAAGGCGATCCCCTTCTGGCCCGCCGACCTCATCGCGCCCACCGAGGAGATCACCTCGACCGGTCAGGAGTTGGTGGTCGACGGGATCCGGATCGTGTTCCAACTCACGCCGGAGGCCGAGGCCCCCGCCGAGATGAACTTCTTCTTCCCGGACCACGGTTGGCTGTGCACCGCCGAGAACTGCACGCACACCATGCACAACCTCGTGCCGATCCGCGGCGCCCACGTCCGCGACGCGCTCAAGTGGTCGAAGTACATCGACGAGATGATCGAACTGTTCGGGGCCGACACCACGCTCATGTTCGCCTCCCACCACTGGCCGCGTTGGGGCCGGGACGATGTCCTCGGGTACCTCACCCTGCAGCGCGATCTCTACCGGTGGATGCACGACCAGACGATGCGCATGGCGAATCACGGCCACACGGCGGTGGAGATCGCCGAGATGCTCGAACTGCCACCGGAGTTCCGAGCCGAGTCGCACACCATCGGGTACTACGGCGCGCTGGTCCACAACGTGAAGGCGGTGTACCAGCGGTACCTGTCCTGGTACGACGCCAACCCGGCCAACCTCTGGCGGCTCCCGCCGACCGAGGCCGGCGCGCGTTACGTCGATCTCGCCGGCGGCGCCGACACGCTGCTGGCCCGCGCTCGGGAGGCCTTCGACGCAGGCGAC
>JBEAXD010000265.1:0-3229 GCA_041159995.1 Actinomycetota bacterium
GTGATGCCGGTGAACACGGCGAGGAACGGCAGCAGGTGCACGAGCAGGAACGGCACCGAGGCCGGCCAGTTCACGTGCTCCTCGGGGGTGCGCTCGATCGTGGAGGGCTTCGGGTAGCGGCTCATGGCTGCGAGCCTACCTACCGGTAGGTAGGGAACGGGGGTCGGGCGGGGCCCGGACCCCGGCGCGGCCGGTCGCCCGCCGCCGGCGGTTCCCGGGGCGTCCGAGCCCGCTGGCACGATGCACGGCCATGACCTCCCCCACCGCCCGCGGCGTGCTCCTCGACTTCTACGGCACCCTGGCGCGGGCGACCCACTGGTTCTCGATCGAGGAGGCGCTCGCCGAACACGGGTACTCGCTCGATCCGGCCGCGCGGGACCGCTTCTTCGACCACGGCCTCGACGGCCTCGAGCACGACGAGCACTCCGCATCCCGGGACCACTACACGGCCTGGCAACGCGAACGGACCCTCGCCATGCTGACGGAGTCGGACGTGCATCCGGACGAGCACGACGTCATCGCCGAGAAGCTGCGGCAGGGCCAGTCGACCCGGATCCTCGAGGCCTACGACGAGGTGCCGTCGTTGCTCGCCGAGCTGCGGGCCCGGGGCCTGCGCATCGTCGTGTGCTCGAACTGGGACTGGGACCTGCACGAGGCGATCGCCGAGGCCGGACTCACCGACGCGATCGACGTGGTGATCTCATCGGCCTGGGTGGGGGCCCGCAAGCCGCACCCGCGGATCTACGCGCACACGCTGGCGGTCGCCGGCCTCGAGCCCGAGACCGTGGTGTTCGCGGGCGACACGTGGAACGCCGACGTCGAGGGCCCCGTGGCCGCCGGCATCACGCCGCTGTACCTGCGGCGCGACGGCCACTGGCCCGACGGCACCTGCCCCCACGACGACCCCCGGGGCCGCGGCGTCCACGTCGGTGCCGACCTCACCGCCATCCTCGACCTGCTCTGAGCACCCCGGCACGCCCCGCAGGACCGCCGTACGATCGGTGCCGAGACCCCGGCTCACCTGGAGGATCCATGACCGCCACCGCCACCCCGCCCGTCGCTCCGGCGACCCCCGAGCTCGACGCGCCCGCGTTGGTGGCCGAGCTGCGGGCCACCTTCGCCTCGGGCCGGACCCGCGACGTCGCCTGGCGCAAGGAACAGCTCCGTGCGCTGCGGCGACTCCTGACCGAACGCGAGGCGGATCTGCTCGACGCGCTCCGGATCGATCTCGGGAAGCCCGCGATCGAGGCGTTCCTCACCGAACTCGCATTCGTGCGGGCCGAGATCGACGACACGCTCAAGCACCTCGACCGGTGGGTCCGCCCCGAGCGCGTCGGCATCCCGGTGCGGCAGCGTCCGGGCCGCGGCCGCATCCACCGCGACCCGCTCGGGGTCGTGCTCATCATCGGACCGTGGAACTACCCGGTGCAGCTGCTGCTCGCACCGCTCGTCGGTGCGATCGCGGCCGGGAACTGCGCGGTGCTCAAGCCCTCCGAGGTGTCGGCGACGGTCTCGGGGGCCCTCGCACGGATCCTGCCCGAGTACCTCGACCGTGACGCGTGCCGCGTGGTGGAGGGCGCGGTCACCGAGACGACCGCACTGCTCGAGCAGCGCTGGGACCACGTCTTCTACACGGGCAACGGGACGATCGGCCGCGTGGTCATGGGCGCGGCCGCCAAGCACCTCACGCCGGTCACCCTCGAGCTCGGCGGCAAGAGCCCGACCTACGTCGACGCGTCCGCGAACCTCGCCGTCGCGGCGAAGCGGATCGCCTGGGGCAAGTTCCTCAACTCCGGTCAGACCTGCATCGCGCCCGACTACGTGCTCGTCGACCGGTCGGTCGCCGACGCGTTCGTCGAGGCACTCGGCGCGGCCGTCGAGGAGTTCTACGGCGACGACCCGCAGACGTCCCCCGACTTCGGCCGGATCATCAACGAGCGTCACTTCGCTCGGATCGCGGCCCTCGTCGACGGGGTGGGTGCGGGAACCCCGGCGTTCGGCGGCACCCGCGACGAGGACGACCGCTACATCGCGCCCACCGCGCTCGTCGGCACCGATCCCAGTGCCCGTGTCATGCAGGAGGAGATCTTCGGCCCGATCCTGCCGATCCTGCCGGTCGAAGGGGTCGACGAGGCGATCCGGTTCGTCAACGACCGCGACAAGCCGCTCGCCCTCTACGTGTTCGCGGAGTCGAAGCGGATCGTCGAGCGGGTACTCACCGAGACCTCGTCCGGCGGGGTGTGCGTGAACGCGACCCTCTACCACCTCGTGCCGCCGACACTGCCGTTCGGGGGCGTCGGCGAGAGCGGTCAGGGCGCGTACCACGGTCGTTCGACGTTCGAGACGTTCAGCCACCGCAAGAGCGTGCTGCGTAAGCCGACCCGACTCGACCCACCGATCGTGTACCCGCCGTACACCGAGCAGAAGCAGAAGTTGCTGCGCCGCTTCCTCTGACGGTCAGCCCGGAGCCCCGGGTTCCGGCCCGTAGTGGCGGAGCTCGACCCGATTGCCGTCCGGATCGCGCACGTAGACGCCCCACCCGACGCCGAGCGCTCCGAACAGGCGTCGGGGCGGGCCCTCGCAATCGAACGCACCCCCGGCGGCGATCGCATGGAGGTCGGCCCCCTCGACGACGAGGCACACGTGGTCGACGTTGGTGCCCGTGCGCGCCCCGGCCACGAGGTCGATGATGGTCGTCCGATCGACCCGCACCGAGGCGAACGGCACCTCGCCGCGGCGCCACTCGTCGAGCCGCACGGGCTCGAGGCCGAGGCGGTCCCGGTACCAGGCGAGTGAGCGCTCGACGTCGGTCACGAGGAGCACGATGTGGTCGATCCCACGGGCCCTCACCCGACCACCTCGGCGCGCGCCCGCGACCGGTGCGCCCGCACCTTCGTACGGTTGCCGCAGGTCGCCATCGCGCACCAGCGGCGGGTACCGCTGCGAGACGTGTCGACGAACACGCCCGTGCACCCCGGCGCGGCGCACCCCCGGATGCGCGCCCAGCCTCCGTGCGAGGCGGCCTCGACCGCATCGAGGAGGATCCGACCGATCACGCCGTCCGCACCCGGGGCGGTGGGTGCGAGCGCCGGGCCGTCGGGTCCGAGGACGACACCGAGGCGGGCGGCTCGGGCGAGACCGCCGATCCGACGCGCCGATACGCCCCGGGGATCCTCGATGGCCCCGCGCAGTGCGGTGCGCACCGCGCGCAGGTGGGCGAGGTCGGAGC
>JBEAXD010000300.1:0-2570 GCA_041159995.1 Actinomycetota bacterium
CCGACGCACCCTCGGCGGGACGCGGCTCGTCGGCAGCCTGGCGGACGATCACGAGTGGTTCGTCGCCGACGCGACAGACGACGTGCCGTTCGTGGCCGAGGGACTCGATGACCGCGACCCGAGCCTCGATCGGTCCGTTCGGGTCCACCTCGAGGTGCTCCGGTCGCACGCCGACGACGACCTCGCCGGTCGACGAGGTGCGGGCGGCGGCTCCGAACGAACCCGGCACGGCGATCCGGCCGCCGGGCGTGCTGAGGAGGAGATCGTCACCCTCGGCGACGAGCGTGGCCTGGATCGTGTTCATCGGCGGCGCACCGATGAAACGGGCGACGAAGAGGTTCGCCGGACGTTCGTAGACGTCCTGGGGCGGTCCGACCTGCTGGAGCACCCCGTCGTTCATGATCGCGATGCGATGTCCCATCGTCATCGCCTCGACCTGATCGTGGGTGACGTAGATGACGGTCGCGTCGAGGCGCCGCTGCAGTTCGATGAGTTCGGCTCGGGTCTGCACCCGCAACTTCGCGTCCAGGTTCGAGAGCGGCTCATCCATGAGGAACGCGGCCGGGCGACGGACGATGGCGCGAGCGAGAGCCACCCGTTGCCGCTGACCGCCGGACAGCTGCGCGGGCTTGCGGTCGAGCAGTTCGGTGAGACCGAGCGCCCGGGCCGCCTCCTGCACGAGGGGCGCCCGTTCCTCCTCGGGCACCTTGCGGGAACGCAGGGGGAACTCGATGTTGCGCTCCACCGACATGTGCGGGTAGAGCGCGTAGGACTGGAACACCATCGCGATGTCCCGGTCCTTGGGTTCGACGTCGTTGACCACGCGGTCACCGATGGCGATCCGTCCGTCGGTGAGGGACTCGAGGCCCGCGATCATTCGCAGCGCGGTCGACTTGCCGCAGCCGGAGGGACCGAGGAGCACGAGGAACTCGCGGTCCTCGACCTCGAGGCACAGGTCGTCGACCGCAACGACGTCGCCGAACCGCTTCGTGACGTGATCGAGCACGACCCGTGCCATGCGCCCTCCCGCTCCGGACGCGGACCCTAGCCGCACCCACCGACCCGGCCGGGGCCTGCGACGACGTCGGTAGAGTGACCTCGTGCCGTTGCGGATCGTGGCGCTCGTCAAGCAGATCCCGGCCTTCGCCGAGTTGCACCTCGATGCCGAGGGCCGACTCGATCGCGCCCACGGCGACCTCGAGATGAACCCGTACTGCCGACGGGCCGTCGCCGGATCGGTGGCCCTCGCCGCGGCGCACGGCGGCAGCGTCACCGTCGTCACGCTCGGACCCGATGCGGCCGAGGACGTGCTCCGGGAGGCGATCGCATGGGGTTCGGACCACGGCGTCCCCACGTCCGGCGTCCTCGTGTCCGACCCGGTGTTCGCGGGATCGGACACACTCGCGACCGCGCGCGCGCTCGCGGCGACGATCACTCGTCTCGGACCGTTCGACCTCGTCGTGGCCGGTCGCAACTCGGTCGATGCGGACACGGGACAGGTCCCGCCCGAACTCGCCGAACTGCTGGACCTGCCCCTGCTCGCCGGCGTCCGCGACTGGTCCCTCGACGGTCGCGTCCTCGAGGCCCGGTGCGAGCACGACGACGGGTGGCTCCGAGCCCGCATGCGGCTCCCGGGCGTGGTCACCACCGCGGAGCGTCTCGTCGACCCGTGCAAGGTCGAGCCGGCGGCTCGGGCTGCGGTTGACCCGGCGAGGATCGAACGTCTCCGAGCCGAGGACCTCGGACCCGGACCGTGGGGCGCAGCCCTCTCCCCGACCACGGTGGGCGCGCCCACGCCGGTGGTCACGACCCGGGCCGGCGAGCGCGATCCGCACGTCGACCTCGCGACCCAGGTGGCCCGCGCCGTCCAGGTGCTGAGCACCCGCGGTGCGATCACCGCCGGTCGCGTCGAACTGGATCCGCCCGTGGCCTCGGCGCCGGTCGACCTCGACGGTCCGGTCGTCGCCGCCGTCGTCGAACCCGGTCGGGACACCATCGGGCAGGAGATGGTCGCCACCGCGGCCCGGCTCGCGGCGACGATCGGCGGACACGCCGCCGCCGTCACCTTCGAGTCCGGTGCGCACGCCACCGGACGCCGGTGGGGCCGCTGGGGCGCCGGTCGCAGCGTGGAGGTACGGAACGCCGCCACCGAGGAGGACGCGGCCAACGGACTCACGGCGTGGGCCGTGGACGCCCGACCCTGGGCGATCCTCGCACCCGGGACGCTGTGGGGACGTGAGGTGGCCGGGCGGACGGCGGCCGCCCTCGGGGCCGGGCTCACGGGTGATGCCGTGGCGTTCGAGGTCGGGTCCGATCGACGGCTCGTCGCGCTGAAGTCGGGGGTCGGCGGCGCGTGGACCGTACCCATCACCTGCACCTCCGATGTGCAGATGGCGACCATCCGCCCCGGCGTGCTCCCCGCGGCGACCCCCCGACCGATCTTCGACGACCCTCGCGCCGTCCACATCGGCGTGGCGCCACGCCGACGGGTCGAGGTGCTCGAGCGATCACGCGACGATGATCTCGACCTCCTGGCCGACGCGCGCCGGGTCGTGGGCGTGGGTCGCGGC
>JBEAXD010000071.1:0-2934 GCA_041159995.1 Actinomycetota bacterium
GCACGGGTTGCGCGCGCCGGAGCGGTACGGCGACGAGATCCCGGGACGGTTGCGGTTCCCCGAACTCGGCGACCTCACGGTGCCGAATGCCGAGCAGCCCGATCCCCCGCCCGTCGCGATCAGCGAGGTCGAGGACCCGGCACCGATCATCCGCGCGAAATCCGCCGCCGCCCCGATCCTCCTCGCCGGCGACAGTGAGGGCATCGTGGACCTGTCGAACGCCTCCCTGCTCGACTCGGACCGCGTGGTGCTCCTCGCCTCGTCCTTCGCCGGGTCGAGCCGAGCGATGCGCGATCTCCCCGAGTCCACGCTGCTCGTGCTCACCGACTCCAACCGCCGTCGCGGCCAACGCTGGGGGGTGCTGCACGACCAGTTCGGATACACCGAGGTCGCGGGCGAGGAGCCGCTCACCGTCGACCCGACCGACCAGCGGCTCGACGTGTTCACCGAGGAGACCGACGCCGGCCGAACGGTGACGGAGCTGTCCGGCGTGCGGAGCCTGCGCGCCACCTCGTACGGGATCCCGTCGTTCGGGTACGTCCCCGGCGAACGGCCGGCCGCGGCGTTCGACGGTGACGTCAAGACCGGGTGGCGCGTCGATGCCGGCGTTCCCGTGGGGAACCAGCGGCTCGAGGTCGTGCTCGAGCGGCCGACCACGACCGACCACATCAACGTCACCCAGGTCAGCCCCAGCGCCGCGCTCAGCAAGTCGACGCGGTACCGGGCGATCCGAAGCCTGCGACTCACCTTCGACGACGGCGAGAGCGTGGTGCGGACCCTCACCCGGGCATCGAGGGGCAAGCGGGGCCAGACCCTGACCTTCCCCGAGCGCACGTTCCAGCGCCTCGACATCACGATCGCGGACTCGACCGGCAAGGACATCAAGGAGGGCCTGCGCCGCAACGCGGTCGGCCTCAGCGAGGTCCGCATCCCCGATCCGGACGGCGACGGCACCGTCCGCGTCACCGAGTCGATGCGGATGCCGACCGCGATGCTGCGCACGCTCGGGACCGAGAGCCTCGACCACCCGCTCGCCATCGTGCTCACCCGTGAGGGCACGATGGACGCCACCTCGTTCTCCCGTCGATTCACGCTCCCGACGGCCCGATCGTTCTCGTTCGCCGGTACGGCGCTGCTGAGCCCGTACGCACGCGACCAGGACATCGACCGGGCGCTCGGGGCACCGGGGGCGGCCCAGGGCGCGTACACCGCGAGTTCCTCGGCCCGGTACGTGTCCGTCCTGACCCGCGCCGGAGCGGCGACCGATGGGGATCCGACCACTGCGTGGGTCAACGTGCTCGGCAACCCGCGCGCCGAACTCAAGGTCGCGTTCCCCACCGCGCGCACCATCGACCGCATGAACCTGAAGATCGTCACCGACGGTCTCCACTCGGTGCCCCGCGTCCTCTCGATCCGGGCCGACAAGGGCCCGCGCCGGACCGTGACACTCCCCGTCCTCGCCACGAAGTCACCGACCGGTCTCACCGAGTTCCCCATCACGTTCCCCGCGGTGACCGGCCGCAACGTCAAGGTCACGGTGCGCAAGTCGGTACCGGTGAAGCGGGCCCAGATCGTCCTGCCCGCCGCCATCGCCGAACTCGGGATCGCGGACACGCAGCGCACGTACGCGACGGAACTCGCGGGCGAGTGCACGGACCGCATCGTCACGATCGATGGGCGCCCGTTCCCGGTGCGGATCCCGGGCACCGTCGCCGACGCGCTCGATCAGGAGAAGTTGCCGCTCATCCCGTGCGGCCCCGAACTCACCCTCGGCCCCGGCGAGCACGAGATCCGCGTGGCCGAGTCGCCGCGCAATCCGACCGGGTTCGACGTGAGCCGCATCGTGCTCGCGTCGGCGGCCGGCGGCGCGGCCGCACCGGCCGCGGTGGTGGCGGCCGCGCCGCCCACCACCGAGCCCGACCCGGCGTCCGGCGCGCCGGCGACCGACCCCGGCACGCCGCGACGTCCCTCGGGTGCTCCGCGGGTCCGGGTGACCGGAGAGACCCGGTGGACCTCCTCGCTGCGGATCACCGACGCGACCGAACCGTTCTGGCTCGTGCTCGGCCAGTCGTACAACGAGGGCTGGCGGGCCACCGCGGCCGGCCGAGACCTCGGGACCCCGAGACTCGTCGACGGCTACGCGAACGCGTGGTTCATCCGACCCCGGGGCACCGGTCCGATCACGGTCGAGCTGGCGTGGGCCCCGCAGGGCGCGGTCAACGTCGCGCTCTGGGCCTCGCTGGTCGGTGGGATCGCGTGCCTCGGGATCGTCGTCGTCGGGCTCCGTCGACGGCGCGGCCGCCCCGCCGACCACCTCGACGGGCCACGGGCCCGCCCGAGTGCGACCGGGGATGCGATGGGGCGTCGCGCCCGGGTCGGGCTCGCGCTCGGCGCCGCGCTGGTCGCCGGACTCACGATCACGCCCGTCGTCGGCGTCGTCGCCGGCCTCCTCGCGTGGGCCGCGGCCGCCGGCGGACGCATCCGCCGGGCCGTCCGCGTCGCGCCACCCATCCTCCTGCTCGTCGTCGCGATCGGCATCCCGGTGCAGCAGCGGATCGAACGGCACCCCGCGTTCTTCGATTGGACCAGCCACTTCGAGTGGGCGCGGTGGTGCGCATGGTTCGCCGTCATCGCACTCGCGCTCGACGTCCTCGTGGCGTCGCTCCGGCACGAGGACCCGCCGCCCGCACCGGTCGAACCCGCCTGAGGCGCGCCCCGCGATCCTCCGCCCACGGTGCCGCACGGTGGGTCGGAGGGCCCGGTCGGATGGGCTCCGGAGCGGGTCTACACTCGCCATTCGCACGAGCGTCGACACGGCGCGATCGGGGGGATCCACGCATGGCGCGAGGTGGCGAGGGCACGGCGCACGGCACGACCCACTGCGGCCCCGCGTCCCCCGAACCCGTCCGGACGGCGGGCTGAGCCGTGCGGATC
>JBEAXD010000009.1:0-6063 GCA_041159995.1 Actinomycetota bacterium
GACGAGAGATCAGCACCGAAGCGCATGCCGAACAAGACCGCAACGATCACCGAGCACCGCCTCCACGAGTCCGACACGGGCTCCCCGGAGGTGCAGGTGGCGATCCTCACGGAGCGCATCAACCACCTCACGGAGCACCTCAAGGTCCACAAGAAGGACCACCACTCCCGTCGTGGGCTGCTCATGCTCGTCGGTCGGCGTCGTCGCCTCCTGGACTACCTGAAGCGCAACGACGTCGAGCGCTACCGAGCGCTCATCGCGAAGCTCGGTCTCCGTCGGTAACGACGGTCCCATCGGGAGCGGCCTCGGCCGCTCCCGTTCCACATCCGCTCCCGACCGTCGGGTGCGGATGTCCATCCGGCGAGGTGTCGGATGGGGGTTGTCAGTGGCCAGGGTTCGACCACCGGTGCAGGCCGGGAGCGAGCGAACCGTGACCACTGGGAACCGCCACCCTCCTCGCCACGACACGAGAGGAGCGCGTTCATGACGGACGCCATCCGAGTCTCCGGCCCGATCAACGCGGCCGGTCTCACCATGACCCTCGAGACGGGCAAGCTCGCCCAACTCGCCGCCGGTGCCGTGATCGTCAAGGTCGGTGACACCACCCTCCTGTCCACGGTCGCGACGAGCAAGCCGCGTGAGGGCATCGACTTCTTCCCGCTGACGGTCGACGTCGAGGAGCGCATGTACGCCGCGGGCAAGATCCCCGGCTCGTTCTTCCGGCGCGAGGGTCGGCCGGGGGAGCAGGCGATCCTGACCTGCCGCCTCACCGACCGCCCGCTGCGCCCGGCCTTCCCCGAGGGCTTCCGCAACGAGGTGCAGGTGGTCGCCACCATCCTCGGTGTCGACCTCGAGAACCCGCACGACATCCCCTCGATCAACGGCGCCTCCGCGGCGCTCACGGTCTCGGGCATCCCGTTCGGCGGCCCGATCGGTGCGGTGCGCATGGCGCACCTCGACGGCGAGTGGATCGCCCACCCGACCTACTCCGACGGCGACAGCTCGACCTTCGAACTCGTCGTGGCCGGTCGGCGCACCGACTCCGGCGACATCGCCATCATGATGGTCGAGGCCGGCGGCACCGAGAGGTCCTGGGAGCTCTACGAGCAGGGCGCCCCGAAGGTGACCGAGGAGACCATCGCCCAGGGTCTCGAGGCCGCCAAGGAGTGGATCGACGCATCGATCGAGCTCCAGCTCAACCTGCGTGCCGCGGTCGAGGCCGAGCGCGGTCCGATCGCCGACATCCCGTACGACGTGCACACCGACTACTCGGCCGAGGTGTTCGAGGCCGTCGCCGGCGAGGCGCGCGACTCGACGGCGGGTGCGATGGCGATCGCCGACAAGACCGACCGCAACGACCGGCTCGCCGAGATCGAGGCCGCGCTGCTCGCCAGCCTCGTCGGCACCGCCGACGCGCCGGGTGCGTTCCACGACCGTGCGGGTCAGGTCAAGAAGGCCTTCCGTTCGCTGCAGAAGCAGGTCGTGCGCAGCCGTATCGTCAACGAGGGCGTGCGCATCGACGGTCGTGGTCCCCGCGACATCCGACCGCTCTCGTCCGAGGTCGGCGTGATCAGCACCGCCCACGGCACCGGCCTGTTCCAGCGTGGCGAGACCCAGGTCCTCTCGGTCACCACGCTCGGCATGCCGCGCATGGAGCAGATGCTCGACACCATCGGCGTCGACGACCGCAAGCGGTACATGCACCACTACAACTTCCCGCCGTTCTCGACCGGTGAGACCGGTCGGGTCGGATCCCCGAAGCGCCGTGAGATCGGTCACGGTGCACTCGCCGAGCGTGCGCTCGTGCCGGTGATCCCGAACGCGATCGAGTGGCCGTACACGCTGCGCGTCGTCTCCGATGTGCTGTCCTCGAACGGCTCGACCTCGATGGGTTCGGTCTGCGGCTCGACCCTGTCGCTCATGGACGCCGGCGTGCCGATCAAGGCACCGGTGGCCGGTATCGCGATGGGCCTCGTCTACGCGGAGGGCAAGTACACGACCCTCACCGACATCCTCGGTGCCGAGGACGCGTTCGGCGACATGGACTTCAAGGTCGCCGGCACCGCCGACTTCGTGACCGCGCTGCAGCTCGACACGAAGATCGACGGCATCCCGGCCGACGTCCTCGCTCAGGCGCTCGACCAGGCCAAGGAGGCCCGCCTCAAGATCCTCGAGGTGATGGAGGGTGCGATCGCCGCCCCGCGCTCGGACGTGCGGGACACCGCGCCGAAGATCATCTCGTTCGAGATCCCGATCGACAAGATCGGCGAGGTCATCGGTCCGAAGGGCAAGGTCATCAACACGATGCAGCAGGAGACCGGCGCGGACATCGCGGTCTCCGACGACGGCGTCGTGGGCACGGTGACCGTCGGCTCCAAGGACGGCTCGCAGGTGGAGGAGGCGAAGCGACGGATCATGCTGATCCTCGACCCGCCCACCGCCGATGTGGGCGAGGTGTACATGGGCAAGGTCGTGAACATCACGAAGTTCGGGGCCTTCGTCAACATCCTCCCCGGCCGGGACGGCCTGCTCCACATCTCGAAGATCGGGCGCGGCAAGCGCATCGACAAGGTCGAGGACGTCTTCAGCCTCGGCGACGAGGTCGAGGTGCGGGTCGACGACATCGACAACTCCGGCAAGCTGTCCCTGTCGCTGGCGGGCGAGGCGCCCGAGGGTGGCGAGTCGGGCGGCTCCTCCGAGGGCGGGTCCGGCGGGGGCGAGCGTGAGCGCGTCTCCTTCGAGTCCACCTGGGACGAGCAGGCGGCCGGTCAGTTCGGTGACCTCGGCCCGTCCGACCCCGGCGGCAATCGTGGTGGTGACCGTGGCGGCGACCGGCGCGGTGGCCGTGGCGGCCGCGGCGGCGGCCGTCGTCGCTGACGAACGCGGATCGAACGCGTCCGGTGCCCCCGCTGGTGGGGTGCCGGACGCGCCGATCACCGACGCCGGGTCGATGACCACCTCCTCCACCGGCATCAGCCGGACCGCACTCGACCGGGGTCTCCGGGTCGTGACCGAACCGATGCCCTCGTTGCGTTCGGTGGCGGTCGGCCTCTGGATCGGCACGGGAGGGATCGACGAACCCGACCGGATCCTCGGCGCGAGCCACTTCCTCGAGCACCTCGGGTTCAAGGGAACGGCGCGCCGCACCGCCCACGAGATCGCCTCGGCGGTCGAGTCCGTCGGCGGCGACATGAACGCGTTCACGGCGCACGAGCTCACCTGCTTCTACGTGCGCATGCCCGATGAGTACCTCGAACTCGCACTCGACATCCTCGCCGACGTCGTCTGGGCGCCCGCACTCCGGGCCGAGGACGTCGACCAGGAGCGGGGGGTGATCGTCGAGGAGCTGCGCATGCGCGACGACCAGCCGGATGACGTCGTGCACGAGCAGTTCATGGAGGCGGTGTTCCCGCGCCATCCGCTGGGTCGTCCGGTGCTCGGCACCGAGGCGACGATCGATGCGATGGGCCGCGAGGACATCGCCGGGTACCACGCGGCCCACTACCTGCCGAGCAACACCGTGCTCTCGGTCGCGGGCAACGCGTCCCACCAACGGGTGCTCGAACTCATCGGCGATCGCATGCCGGCGGGCGACGCCCGGCGGCCCGCCCGCGCCGGGGCCCCCCTCTCGCCGGTCCGCCCGCTCGTGGTCGTGAACCGGCCGAGCGAGCAGGCCCACGTCGTGCTCGGTCACCGTTCGTTCCGCCGCGACGACCCCGACCGCTACGCGCTCGCCGTGCTCAACCAGGCGCTCGGCGGCGGGATGGCCTCCCGGCTGTTCCAGGAGGTGCGCGAGCAACGGGGGCTGGCGTACTCCGTGTACTCGTTCCGCTCGGCCTACGAGGACACCGGCACGGTCGCGGTGTACGTCGGCACCGGACCCGAGAAGGTCCACGAGACCATCGATGTCGTCCAGGGTGTGCTCGACTCGGTCGTCGCCGACGGTCTCGCCGATGACGAGGTGGCGGCGGCGAAGGGTCACCTCAAGGGCGCCACCGCGCTGTCGCTCGAGTCCTCGTCGAGTCGGATGCACCGCAACGGGCGCTCCGAACTCGTCGAGGGTGAGATCCCCACGCTCGACGAACTCCAGGCCCGGGTCGAGGCGGTGACGCCCGATGACGTCCGCCGGGTCGCCGGGCGCATGTTCGAGGGTCCGCAGGTGCTCTCGGTCGTGGGGCCGTTCGACGAGGCGGACTTCTCGGACCGCGTGGCCTGAGCCGCAACCACCCCGGACGGCCCCGGCGCGGCCGTCTACCCTTCAGCCCCATGACGCGCGTCGGGGTGTTCGGAGCGGCCGGGAGGATGGGCACGGCGGTCTGCCGGGCCGTGCACGAGGCCGAGGGGCTCGAACTCGTCGCCGCGGTGGACCCGTTCGCCGCCGGCCGAACGGTCGGGGAGTTCGTGCCCGGTATCGACCTGACGATCACCGACTCCCCGCAGGCGTTGCTCGACGCCGGTGCCGAGGTCGTCGTGGACTTCACGGTGCTCGAGGCGGCCCGGACGAACCTCGACTGGTGCGCGGCGAACGGCGTGCACGCGGTGGTCGGGACGACCGGGTTCAGCGCCGACGACCTCGCCCGCTTCGAGGGTGCCTTCACCGCTTCGACCGCGAACGCGCTCATCGCCGCGAACTTCGCGATCGGGGCGGTGCTCATGATGCGCTTCGCCGAGCTCGCAGCGCCGTGGTTCGAGACCGCGGAGATCATCGAGCTGCACCACGACGCCAAGGCCGACGCGCCGAGCGGTACGGCGGTGGTCACCGCGCAGCGCATGGCCGCGGCCTCGGGGGAGTGGGCCCCGGATCCGACCCGGACCGTGATCGCCGAGGGAGCTCGCGGCGGGCTCGTGGCCGGCGTCATCCCGGTCCACTCGGTGCGCCTGCGCGGGCTCGTGGCGCACCAGGAGGTGCTCCTCGGCACCACCGGACAATCGCTCTCGTTGCGTCACGACTCCTACGACCGAACCTCCTTCATGCCGGGCGTCGTGCTCGCCGTACGTGAGGTGGCGGGGCGGCCGGGGCTCACGCTCGGCCTCGACGCGCTGCTCGGGCTCTAGGTCGCCTCCGGGGCGTCCGGCGATGTCGAACGAGGCGACCACCCGCGAGCGGATCCTCGAGGCGTCCTACGCGTGCATCGCGCGCTTCGGTATCGGCCGGACCACCGTCGAGGACGTCGCGCGCGAGGCGGGACTGTCCCGGGCCACCGTCTACCGCGTGTTCCCGGGCGGACGGGACGACCTCGTGCGCGAGACGGTGGTCTGGGAGATGGGACGCTTCTTCGGACGGCTGGCCGAGGCGGTGGCGGGCGCGCCCGACTTCGCGACCCTCATCGAGGAGGGCCTGCGGTTCGCACGGGCGGCGATCCTCGAGCACGCGGTGCTCCAGACTGTGCTCGTCACCGAGCCCGAGCGGTTGTTGCCGCTCATGACCGTCCAGACCGAGCGGCCCCTGCGGTTCGTCGTCGGGTACCTCGAGCCGTTCCTCGAGCGGGAGGAGCGGGCCGGCCGGCTGCGGCCCGGGGTCGAGGTGGCCGCCGCCGCCGAGTACACGGGCCGGCTCCTGCTCTCGCTCATCGGGTCGCCCGGCCGTTGGGACCTCGCGGATCCGACCGCGGTGCGCCTGCTCGTGCGGGAGCAGCTCCTCGCTCCGGTGCTGACCCCGGAGGCCCTCGCCGCGACCTGATCCTGTGACCGCGGTCACGGTGATCGGACGTTGACGGTGAGACAGATCGGGTCTTACTGTCTCACCCGATGGTCACGGTCACCGCCGCCCCGAGCACCGAGCAGCGTCTCCTCGACGCCACGCTCGCGTGCCTCGCCCGGCACGGCATCGCCAAGACCACCCTCGATGACGTCGCCCGGGCGGCCGGGGTCTCCCGGGCCACGCTCTACCGCTACTTCCCGGGCAAGCAGGTCCTGCTCTCGGCGGCGGTCGCCACCGAGGCGGCCCGCATGGTGGCGGCCATCGACGCAGCCGGCGCGGCGGCCGATGACCTCGAGGATGCCGTCGTCGCGATGATGCGCACCGCCGCCTACGAACTCTCCCACCAGGCGGCGGTGCGCATC
>JBEAXD010000302.1:0-4911 GCA_041159995.1 Actinomycetota bacterium
GGCGGAACCCCCATGAGCGCGAGCACCGGGGTGGCGAAGGCCGACCCGCCCGCGCCGAAGACGCCGAAGACCAACCCGACGCCCAGGCCGGCGAGGACGTACCCGATGAACTCCATGACGGCTCCTCCGCTCGCGCCCGACTCGGGCACCTTATACCCACGGGGGTATTTGACATACCCCATGGGGTAGTGGTTGACTCGGAGGCATGACCGGACGATCGAATCCCGCTGCCGCCCCCGCCCCGCCGATGGAGATCCCCGACGAGACGCTCGCCGACCTGCAACGGCGGCTGCGCAGGATCGAGGGGCAGGTGCGGGGCATCCAGCAGATGCTCACCGACCATCGGGACTGCCGCGACGTCGTCACGCAGATCGCCGCCGCGAACAAGGCCCTCGAGCAGGTGGGGTTCCACCTCGTCGCCGCCGGCCTCACCTGGTGCCTGTCCGACCGCGAGCGTTCCGCCGCCGCGGGGTACGACCTCGACGACGTCCAGCGCATGTTCCTCAAGCTCGCGTGAACGGGAGCCGGTGATGATCTTCCGCCAGTACGAACTCGGGTGCCTGTCGCTGTTCTCGTACCTGATCGGTGACGAGACGACCGGGCGCGCCGTGGTCGTCGATCCCCAACGAGATGTGTCGCAGTACCTCGCCGACGCCGAGGCGCTCGGGCTCAGGATCGAGCGGGTGTTCGAGACCCACTTCCACGCCGACTTCCTCTCCGGTCACCTCGAACTCGCCGCAGCGACGGGCGCGACCATCACCTACGGCGAGGAGGCGCGGGCGGACTTCGCCATCGACACGGTGCCGGATCGGTGGCGACTCCCGCTCGGCCAGGTCGTCCTCGAGGTGCGGGCGACGCCCGGTCACACCCCGGAGTCGATCTCGATCGTCGTGTGGGAACGCGCCGACGACCCCGAGCCGTGGGGGGTGCTCACCGGCGACACGCTCTTCATCGGGGACGTGGGTCGACCCGACCTGCTCACCTCGGTCGGGTGGACGGCCGACGACCTCGCCCGACGGCTGTACCGGTCGGTCCGCGACCAGTTGCTCACCCTCCCCGACGCGACCCGGGTGTACCCGGCGCACGGCGCCGGCTCGGCGTGCGGCAAGAACCTCGGCACCGCGACCGAGTCGACGATCGGGGAGCAGGCCGCGACCAACTACGCGCTGCAGCCGATGACCGAGGACGAGTTCGTGGAGGCCGTGACGCAGGGGCAGTCGGTCGCTCCCCTGTACTTCGCATTCGCTGCGGACTCGAACCGGCGGGAGCGCGCGCTGCTCGACGACCACGAGACGGTTCCCCGGCTGGCACTGGAGGAGGTGCTCGCACGGCAGGACGCCGGTGCGATGGTCATCGACGGTCGCTCCTCCGAGATCTTCGCGTCCGGTCACCTCCGGGGATCGGTGAACGTCGGCCTCGACGGGCGCTTCGCCGAGTACGCCGGAGACGTGCTCCGCCCGGGACAACAGGTGGTCCTCGTCACCGAGGCCGGCCGCGAGGAGGAGGCGCGCATCCGACTCGCGCGCATCGGCTTCGATTCGGTGGTCGGTGCACTCGAGGACGTCGGCGCGGTCCTCATGCTCCGACCCGACCTCGCCCGGTCGGCCGCACGGGTCACCGCCGACGAACTGACGTCGCTGCGCGACCTGGTTCCGGGGCTGCAGGTCGTGGATGTGCGGAACCCGGGTGAGGCCGAGGGCGGGATCGCCGAGGGGGCGGCGCTCATGCCCCTGCCGAACCTGCTCGATCGCATCGACGAACTCGACCCGGACCGACCGACGATCGTGTACTGCGCGGGCGGATACCGGTCCTCCACCGCCGCGTCGCTCCTGCGGGCCCGCGGCTTCGCCTCGGTCGCCGACGTGTTCGGCGGGTACGGCGCGCTCGCCGAGGTCGACATCCCGACCGTGTCGGTCCGCGAGGCGTTCGACCGCGATCCGTCGGTCCTGCTCATCGATGTGCGCGAGGACACCGAGTACGCCGATGGCCACGCGGGGGGCGCGGAGCTCCACCCGCTCAGTTCGTTCCTCGCGTCGGACATCACCGCGACCGGACCCGTGCACGTGATCTGTCGATCCGGCAACCGGTCGGGCACCGCGACGCGCGCCCTGCGCGCGGCGGGTGTCGACGCCCACAACGTCGAGGGCGGCATGCTCGCCTGGGCCGCCACCGGCCTGCCCGTCGTCGTCGGTGCGGTCTGAGCCGCGTCGTACCCCCGGATCCATCGTCAGGAGGAGCCACCATGTGCCAAGCCGTCACCTGCCCGGACTGCGGCAAGCCGACCTGGAAGGGCTGCGGAGCCCACGTCGAGGACGTCCTCGGCCACATCCCGCCGGCCGAACGCTGCGCCGGGCACCCTGAGCCCGCGCCGGCCGACGCGCGCCGCTGACCGCGGTGGAACGACCTCCACTCGATCCCGGCGGCGCGTGATGGGCATCTACCGCGAACGGATCCTCCCGCGCGTCATCGACCGGGTCTGCGGTGGTGCCGACATGCAGCGGTTCCGCGATCGCACGTGTGCCGGGCTCACCGGCACGATCGTGGAGATCGGATTCGGGTCGGGGCTGAACGTCGCGTCGTACCCGGCCGGGGTGGACCTCGTGTACGCGGTCGAACCGGCCCTCCTCGCTCGGCGGTTGGCCGCGCCGCGGATCGCACGGGGCCACGCGCGCGTGGAGCACGTCGGTCTGCACGGGGAATCCCTCCCGCTGGCGGACGAATCCTGCGACGGTGCGCTCTCCACGTTCACGCTCTGCACGATCCCGGGTGTGGATCGAGCACTCGCCGAGGTGCTGCGGGTGCTGCGTCCGGGCGGCACGTTCCACATCCTCGAGCACGGCATCGCGCCCGATGCCGGCGTGGCGAGGTGGCAGCACCGACTCGATCCCATCCAGCACGTCGTCGGCGACGGGTGCCACCTCACGCGTGATCCGCTCGCGTTGTTGCAGGAGGCCGGTTTCGAGATCGTCGAGTCCGACCAGCGCTACGTGGCCGGCCCCAAGCCGTGGACGTTCATGACCCGGGCGGTGGGGCGCAGGGCGACCTGAGTCCGGGTCAGTGGTTCCGCCACTCCCGACCGAACCAGCGGCGGATGCGGGATGCACCGAACTCCGCCTTGTCGTCGGTGATCTTCGACGATGGCGGCGTCAGGGTGCCGTGCGGTGGCTGGCCGGGGGCGAACACGATGTCGACCCGGGCGACGTTCTCGTGGCCGAACTCGATGTAGCAGGTGCCCGTGCCGTCGTACCGACTGTCGGTGGTGGTCGATCGGGCGGCGGCGATGACCGCGTCGGCGACGACCCCGGCCTGGCGTTCCGCGAACACGCCGGCCTTCGGGGTGCCGACCGAGGTGCAGTCACCCACCGCGTACACGCCGGGGAACGAGGTCTCGAGGGTGTACGGATCGACCGGGATCCAGCCGTCGGTGAGCAACCCGGATTCGGCGAGCACGGCGGGCGCCGTGTGCTTCGGCACCGCGAGGAACAGGTCGAACGGCATCTCGTCGCCGTCGGCCAGCACGGCGACCTTCCGGGCCGGATCGATCGAGACGACCGTCGTCGACGGGTGGAAGTCGATGTCACAGGCGTTGAAGGCCTCGAGGATCGCCTTCGAGGTGTCGGGGGACGGCGGGACGGGCGCCGGGAGCGGGACGACGAGTGCCACCGAGGATCGGTCGCGCACTCCCTTCGCCACGAGGAGATCGTGCGTGAGCAGTGCGGTCTCGCTCGGCGCCGGTGGGCACTTGTAGGGCGTGCCGCAGACTCCGACGATGACACGACCACCGTCGAACGCGTCGAGCACGTCGCGGGCCGCGAACGCCCCCGCGTTCGTGTAGAACTCGGTCGCGCCCTCGACGAGCCCCGGTGTGGCCTCGGGGTGGAGGTCGGCACCGAGGGCGATGAGCATGACGTCCCCCTCGAACTCGCCGGCGTCGGTGACGACCCGCTTGGCGTTCGGATCGATGGAACGGATCTCGGACTGCACGAACCGCACGCCGGGTCGCACGATGTCGGCGTATCGGTGCAGCACGTGTTCCGGGGTCGTGCGGCCGAACATCACGTCGAGTTTCGAGAACCCGAAGACGAACCCCTCCCTGCGGTCGACGAGGGTGACGTCGGCTGCGTCACCGAGCTCCTCGGCCAGGCGGGTGGTGAGTTCGAGGCCGCCGAAGCCGGCGCCGAGGATGAGGACGCGCATGGTGTCTCCGTTCGTGGTGTGGTCAGGTCGTGCGACCGGCGCGGCGGCCGGCGATGCCGGCGAACTCGGCCGGGAACGCGAAGACTGCGAACATCACCGACCACATCACGAGCGCGGGGTACACGCTCACCGCCGCCACGGCCAGGCACGCGATCGTCCAGAGCACCGCGAGGCCGTAGATGCGGGCGACGCCGTCGTACCGATCGGGGTCGATCGTGCGGTCCGTCAGTCCCCGTCGCGACACGTACCGCCACAGACCCCAGAACGAGAGGGCCATGAGGAGGAACGTGATGCCGTAGACGATGGTGGCGGTGCGCAGGCCGGCCCCGCTCGGGTGCTGGGCGAGGATCGCGGTCGGCGCGGGGACCACGGCGACGAGGGCCAGCTGCAGCCCGTTGATCCACACCAGCCCGGCGTCGGATCGGGTGACGTAGTGGAAGACCCGCTGGTGGTTGATCCAGCACACGAGGATCGTGAGGAAGCCGACGACGTACGCGGCGTAGGTCGGCCACGAGTCGAGGAGGTGGCGGGTGAGGGCCTCGCCCTCGGTGGTGTCCCGGACCGCGGCGACGACGTCGAAGGTCAGGATGGTCAGGGCCACGGCGAACACGCCGTCGCTCAGGGCCTCGATGCGGCCGGTGCCCACCGCCGTTCCCTGCGCCACCGTTGGCTCCGTCGTTCCCACCGGCCCGGGACACTAGGCGTGGTGCCGGT
>JBEAXD010000304.1:0-8244 GCA_041159995.1 Actinomycetota bacterium
GTACGACAGCGGGAGGGGGGCCCGACCGGCCGGGCGCAGTTCGAGCAGTTCGCCGAGCGCGATCGCCGCACCGAGCAGCACGAGCACCAGCCACGGACCCGTCGGGTCGAGGATCTCGACCGCCAGTGCCGCGAGCGCGCCGAGCACGATCGGGATGGCGACACGGGTGCGGCGGCTCACGGCGCCGCCTCGGCGTGGGGCGTCGGGGCCGTGCGCGCCTCGGCGAGGTCGCCGAGACCGGCCGACCCGGTGCCGACCGTCGGCGGCTCCACCGCGAAGGCGTGCGGCTGCTCCTCGAATCCGGCCCCGTGACGAGCGCCCACCCGCTCGATCGCCGCGATGAGAGCCTCGACGACCTTGGGGTGGAACTGCTTGCCCGCGTTCTTGCGGAGCTCCTCGAAGGCGACGTCCTGCGGGAGCGCCTTGCGGTAGGACCGGGTCGAGGTCATGGCGTCGTACGCGTCGGCCACGGCCACGATGAACGGCTCGATCGGCCGGTCGGCGTCGTCGGCCCCCTCCGACATCCGGTGGGCCTCACTCGTCGCGCTCGGGGCGACCGGCTTGAGGAAGTCGATCCGGGTGAGGATCTCGACCGACACCGCCTCGTGGCGGCGCACGATGTCGAACTCCTCGGCCGTGAGCTTGCCGGGCTTGTTGAGCAGGTGGTTCGGCACGACGAGCTTGCCCACGTCGTGCATGAGGGCCGCGAACCGGAGACGCTCGAGGCGCGGCGTCGTGAACCGCATCTCACGCCCGATCATCACCGCGTAGTCCGCGACCCGCTCGGCGTGGCCCGCGGTGTACTGGTCCTTGGCCTCGAGCGCGCCGATGAGGATGCGGACGGTCGCCTGGTGGGAGTCCTTGAGCGCGAGGTACGACGCGAAGGTCTGACGTGCCACGAGGATCGGCACGACGAAGAGCGGGATGACGATCGCGCCGTAGTCGAGGTACAGCCGGCCCATGAACACGCCGAGCAGCGCGAACGGCAGGATCTGCACGAATCGCGGTCGGAGCTCCCGCAGCGTCTCGCCGAAGGTCGTCGAGGTCGCGAGGGAGACCACGATCGCGAGCAGGACGAGGTTCACGACGCTGAAGGCGAGTGCGGCGGGCAGTGATGCGAGGAGCAGGACCGTGGAGGGTCGGGCGCCGGAATGGCCCACGAGCGGCGAGAACACGACCGCCGCGGCGCAGGAGCTCAGGGCGAAGTTCGAGGAGTTGAAGAGGATCTTGCGCCAGTCGCCGGACCGGATGTGCGGCCAGTACAGGCCGCCCGCGAGGCCGACCATGAGCGCGGCGAGGGCCGGGCCGTCCTGCTGGAACGCCACGATCGCCGCCATCGCGAGCATGAACGACGCACTGGCGCTCGCGCGGTTCGGGAGCACCGCGACCTGGTTCTCGGCGAGGGCGAACAACGCCGCGAACACGGCGACCTGCGCGATGGCGGGCATCGGCGCACCGAGCGCGAGGGACAGGCCGAGCGCCGCCGTCGCCCCCGCCAACGCGAGGACGAAGGTGGTGAGCCTGTCGAAGCGGTGCGTCACCGTGGTCACGGACACGTATCGATCCGGCGGTTCGAACGATCACGGCGGAGGCGGCAGAGCCCCAGCGGTTCGGGAAACACAGGTAGTTACTTCCAACCCATGCCTGCGCCACCGCTGAGCAGCAGCGCAGCCGCACTCGAGACGAGCAGCGTCACGCGGACGATGTTCTTCTTCATCGGGAAATTCCCCCTTCGCGTCTGATCTCTCCGGGGTTCGCTATTGACCCGGAGGTATCCGCTCCGCTCGGGACTCCCACGTCCTGCATCGTGTGCTGGGACCCTGCCGTCTCCGTCGTGATGTGGTGTCGACCCTCGCCGGTCCCCCTCTTCCGGTTCACGCGGACCCGAGCGCCTCCACCGACCCGGTGGCGCCCGCCGCTGGCGGCTCTGGACTTCCTCAGCCCTGAATCTCAACCGTCACGTTGAGTAACAGGAATCACAACCGTAACACCGGCCCCAGCGGGAGTCCACGGATCCGGGCCATCCGTCCGGTCCGGGCCCGTCCGCCCAGCGCCCACGGGGCCCGGAGGGTCCGGACCGGGACCGGGCCACCGTCCGGAGCCGGGGCCCCGGCCCGGCCCGGGGGCGACCACCTCCGGGCACGGGGCCGCACCCGGATCACCGCCGCGGCCGGCGATTGCCACGCCGGGTGGCGGGTCGGGCCGTAACCTCGGCCGCATGGACGACGCGGGCGAGGCAGGCACCGAGAGCACGGTGGATCCCGTCGAGGCCGAGATCATCGAGCTCGAGCGGGAGCTCTGCCGCCTCCCCGAGGTGTCCGCAGCCCGGATCGTCACCGATCGCATCGGGCGCCCGACCGAGGTCCACATCCTCGCCCAGGGGGCCAAGCACCCCAAGCAGGTGGTGCGCGACATCCAGTCGGTGGCCCTCGCCTCCTTCGGGATCGAGATCGACCGCCGCATCGTCTCGGTGGTCCAGCTCGGGGCGCAGGCCGGGAACGTCAGCCCGCAGGCCCTCGAGAACCCCGTGCGGGGCGGGGTGCGCGCGGTGCTGCGCCAGGTCACGGCCGAGAACAACGGACTGCGCTCCCTCGTGCGCGTGACCCTGGCCCAGGCCGACATCGAGGCCGTCGGGTTCGCCGAGGGATCGGTCGCCTCCACCGCACGCTTCCGGCTCATCGCGAGCGCCACGATGGACGCGCTCCGTCAACTCCAGCCGCAGGCCGAGTGCTGCGACGTCGACAGCGCCCTCGTGATGCGCGTCGGGAGCGAGGACGTCGCCGTCGTCACCGTGTCGTTCGTGCTGCCCGCCTCCGAGCACGTCCTCGCGGGTTCCGCGGTGGTTCGACGCCACGACGAGGCCGACGCCGTCGCCCGCGCCGTCCTCGACGCCACGAACCGCCGCCTCGCCGTCGTCTCCTGACCGACGTCAGCGGGCGATGGAGTCCGCGCCGAGTCGCCGGCCGAGGAGCGGGACCAGATCGCAGGCCGCCTCGACGTCGTGCACGCGGATCACGTCCGCGCCGTACTCGATCGAGAGCACGAGGTACGCGTGCATGCGGTGATCCTCGGCCTTCCGAGGCACCGGGAGGAGCACCGGCGCCCCGGTCGCCCGGAGCTCGGCCATCCGTCGGATCGTCTCGAGCTGGAGCTGGCCGTAGCGCGCGTAATCGCTGCGGTAGTTGATCGACAGCCCGGGGTCCACGATCACGTTCGGGATGCCGTCATCGGCCAGTGCACGCACGAGCCGGGCGAGGCCCGCGGCGACGGCCGCCGGACGATCCCCGTCCAGCTCCCGCATCTCGACCGACAGCGGGTTGTCCCCCTCGATGTGCATGGCGACGCACCACGCACCGCTCTCCCGCACGACGTCGCGCATCGCCGCCTGCTGCATGCCGCCGGTGTCGTTGACGATCGCCGCACCGTGGGCCACGGCGACGCGCGACACCTCGGGCTTCCAGGAATCGACGGACACCACGAAACCGTCGGCCACGAGCAGGTCGAGGGCGGGCAGCAGACGGTCGAGCTCCTCCTCCGGAGTGAGCTCGCGGTTCTCGAAGTGACTCGACTGCGCGCCGAGGTCGATGATCGAGGCTCCGAGGTCACGGGCCCAGCGGGCCCGGTCGAGCGCGGCCCGCGGCGAGTCGACCACGGCCTGGCGTACCCGGGACTCGGGCGAGAGGTTCACCACCGCCATGACGTGGGTGACGTCGGGCGCGAACACGGGGCCGGGTCGGGCCGGCTCCTGCTGGGGGGTCACGGCGGGGCAGGATACCGACGTGCCCGCCGAGATCCCCACGCCGCCCGGGAAGGAACCGGACGAGATCCGGGCCCGGCGCCTCCGCATCGCCCGGTGGGCGAAGCTGGCCAAGCGGATCGGCTACTCGCTGCTCCTCCTCGCGATGGGCGCCTTCGCCGTCGCACTCACCACGGGGTTCGAGGGGTTCTGGGTGCTCGTCTGCGTCGTGTCGTTGCTCACCGCCGTGGCCATCCTCCCGATCCCGATCATCATCGGGTACGGGGTGCGCGCGGCTGAGCGCGAGGACCGCGCCCGGGGTTAGATTCACCGACGCCTCGCCCGAGGCGTCGCGCACACGCAAGGGAGTCCCCGTGACCAAGGCCGCCGTCTTCACCGCCAACGACCAGCCGCTCGAGCTGATGGACCTCAACCTCATGGACCCGCAGCCGGGCGAGGTGCGGATCGCACTCGGCGCGTCCGGCGTGTGCCACTCCGACCTCTCGGTCATCAACGGCACGCTCCCCATCCCGCCTCCCGCCGTCCTCGGCCACGAGGGCGCCGGCACGGTCGTCGCGGTCGGCGAGGGCGTCACGAACGTCGCGGTCGGTGACCACATCGTCATCTCGTGGGTCCCGCAGTGCGGCACCTGCTACACGTGCAGCCGCGGTCAGGGTGAACTCTGCGAGACCGGCGCGAACGCCTCGATGTTCGGAGCGATGCTGGACTTCACCCACCGGTTCTCGATGTCGGACGGCACCTCGGTCGCCCAGATGTCAGCGGCCGGCACCTTCGCCGAGGAGACGGTCGTCCCGGCCATCTCCTGCGTGAAGATCCCCGACGACATCCCGTTCCAGGTCGCCGCACTCATCGGCTGCGGCGTGCTCACCGGCTTCGGTGCCGCCTACAACACCGCGAACATCCGCGAGGGCGACAACGTCGTCGTCATCGGCGCGGGCGGCGTCGGCCTCAACACGATCCAGGGTGCGAAGCACGCGGGCGCCGGCCGGATCATCGCCATCGACATGGTGGCCGGGAAGCTCGAGAACGCGAGGGGTGTGGGTGCCACCGACGTCATCGACGCGTCGCAGACCGACGCCGGGGCGGCGGTGCTCGAGCTGACCGAGGGTCGGGGCGCCGACGTGGCGTTCGAGGTCATCGGCCTCCCGGCGACGATCCGTCAGGCCTTCGACATGACCCGCAAGGGCGGCGAGGCCGTCATCGTCGGCGTGCCCCGGCTGGACCAGACGATGGAGTTCAACCCCGGCATGGACTTCGTCATCATGGAGAAGACGCTCAAGGGCTGCTGGTACGGCGGGGCGAACGTGCACCAGGACGTGCCGATGCTCGTCGACCTCTACAAGAGCGGCGGCCTCAAGCTCGACGAGCTCGTCTCGAACACCGTGAGCCTCGACCAGGTCAACGACGCCATGGACGCCATGGGTCAGGGCAACATCGCCCGCTCGGTGATCGTCTACTGACATGCGGTACCGGCGCTTCGGCACGAGCGACCTCGAGGTCTCCGAGGTCGGGTTCGGCACCTGGACCCTCGCCAGCAACTGGTGGGGCGAGGTCGAGGACAAGCGCGGCATGCTCGACGCGGCACTGCACGCCGGCATCACCTTCTTCGACACGGCACCGGTCTACGGCGACGACGGTCTGGGCGAGACGCTCATGGCCGACTTCCTGCGGGCCCACCGCGACGAGATCGTCCTCACGACGAAGTGCGGCTACGACCTGACCGCCGATGCGCGCCGGCCCGCCCAGCAGCGGGAGCGGCCGCACGACTGGCGGCCGGAGTCGATCCGGCGGCAGTGCGACGACTCCCTGCGGCGGCTCGGGATCGAGGTCATCGACCTGTACCAACTCCACAACACGCGCATCGAGCCGATCCTCGACGACGACCTGTGGGCCACCCTCGAGGACCTGCGGTCGGAGGGCAAGATCAAGCACCTCGGCGTGGCCCTCGGGCCCGCGATCGGCTGGGTCGAGGAGGGTCTCGAGTCGATCCGACGCCGCCCGATCTGCTCGCTCCAGACCGTCTACAACATCATCGAGCAGGAGCCGGGGCGCACGTTCGTCGACGAGTCGCTCCGCCACGACGGGCGGGTCGGCATGATCTCGCGGGTGCCGCACGCGTCCGACTCGCTCTCGGGCAAGGTCGATCGGGACACGAAGTTCCCCGCCGGTGACCACCGGGCGCACCGCAACCGCGACAACATGCTCGACAACTTCGACAAGGCCGACACCCTCTCGTTCCTGTGGGAGGGCACCGGCCGCACGAAGGGGCAGGCCGCCATCGCCGGGATCCTCGCGGATCCGATGTTCACCACCGTGCTGCCCACCTGCGTGAACGTCGAGGAGGTGGCCGAGTACGCCGCGGCCGCCGATCTCCCGCTCACCGCCGAGGAGGCCGAGCGCGTCCGCGCGCTCTTCGCCGACAACTTCGGGGTCGTGAACCGGTACGAGATGCCGCTGAAGGCCAGCCGCTGAAACGGCTGACGGCCGAGGCCCGGCGCGAACAACTCCTCGGCATCGCCTGTGAGGTCTTCGCCGAGCGCGGGTTCCACGCGACCTCGATGGAGGAGATCGCGGAACGCTCCGGGGTCACGAAACCGGTGGTGTACCAGCACTTCCCGTCGAAGCGCGCGCTCTACCTCGAACTGCTCCAGGAGAGCACCCACGACCTCATCGCCCGGGTGGCGCAGGCCACCACCGAGGCGGGCACCGGGCGCGAGCAGGTCGAACTCGGTTTCGCCGCCTACTTCTCGTACGCCGCCGAGCACCCCGAGGCGTTCCAGTTGCTGTTCGGCTCCTCGGTGCGCGACGACCCCGAGTTCGCGACCTTCACGGCTCAGGTCGTCGACGGGGTCGCCGACCTCATCGGGTCCCTCATCGAGATCGACGGTCCGCCCGAGCAGCGCAGGGCCCTCGCCCACGCGATCTTCGGGATGGCCGAGGCGACGAGCCGTCGGGTGGCCCTGCGCGGCGAGGTGCAGGATCCCCAGCTGCTCGCGCGCTGGCTCGCCGAGATGGCGTGGTTCGGTCTGCGCGGCGTGCGGGCCGACTGACCCGCGACGACTGCGCTCAGCCGAGTGACGAGCCCAGGATCGAGATGAAGGACACCATCTCGCCCGGGTAGCCACCGAGGTTGTGGGTGAGCGCGAGGTTCCGCTGCGGCCAGGTGGAGATGCGTCGGTCCTCCGGCGCCTCACCCCGCAGTTGCAGCCAGGCCTCGAACATCATGCGCAACCCCGACGCACCGACCGGGTGCCCGAACGACTTGAGGCCACCGTCCGGGTTCACCGGCAGCGCGCCGTCGAGATCGAACGCGCCGGCCTCGACCTCGCGCCACGCGGTGCCGCGATCGCAGAAGCCGAGGTCCTCCATGAGCACGAGTTCGGTCGGGGTGAAGCAGTCGTGCACCTCGGCCATCGCGAGCTGGGCCCGGGGGTCGGTGACGCCGGCCTGCTGGTAGGCGTCCCGGGCGCACTCCACGATCTCGGGGAACGTCGTGTAGTCGTAGTCGGGATCGGTGAGGCCCGATCCGTTGCCGGCGACGAACGAGAGGGCCTTCACGTAGATCGGCCGGTCGGTGTACTCGTGCGCATCCTCCGCTCGCACGACGATCGCCGCCGCGGCGCCGTCGGCCACCCCCGCGCAGTCGAACACCGAGAGGTCGCCGGCGACCGACGGCATCGCGCAGATCTGGTCGACCGACATCTCGCGCCGGAACTGGGCCCGCGGGTTACGCGCACCGTTCGCGTGGTTCTTCGAGGCGATCCGGGCGAGGGTGCGCTTGAGTTCGTCCATCGGCACGCCGTACTTGCGGGCGTAGGCCGGGGCGACCATCGAGAACATCGCCGCCGCGGTCAACGTGCGGTTCGTGCCGTCCGTCGGGATCGGGAACGCGTTGAGGCCCTGGTACCCGGAGTCCTTCACCTTCTCGACGCCGATGGCCATCGCCGAGTCGTAGGCGCCGCTGGCCACCGCGTACGCGGCCTGCCGCAGCGCCTCGGAGCCGGTCGCGCAGTAGTTCTCGACCCGGGTGACCGGTTTGCCCTCGAGGCCGAGCGCCCGGGCGAGCATGATCCCGCTCATCCCGGACTGCGCGGTGCCGAGCCAGAACGCGTCGGTGTCCTCCTGGGTGGTGCCCGCCGACGCGAAGGCGTCGGCCGCGGCCGACCGCAGGAGATCGTCGGCGTTCTGGTCCCAGGCCTCGGCGAACCGGGTGCACCCCATGCCGACGATCGCGACGCGGTCCTTGATGCCGTGCGATGCCATCTCAGCCCTCCCCGCGCACCGGGCGCGCCTTCCAGAAGTAGTTGTGGATGCCGTCCGCGGTGAACAGCCGCCGGAACGTCATCTCGACCCGGCCGCCGATGGCGACCTCGTCCGCGTCCACGTCGGTGAGCTCGACCGGCAGGCGCCCGCCGCCGTCGAAGTCGACGACCGCGAACACCACGGGCGGGCTCGGTGAGTACGCGAGGCGGTCGATCGTGAAGGTG
>JBEAXD010000308.1:0-6299 GCA_041159995.1 Actinomycetota bacterium
CGCGGGGGAGGGTTCGGCGGACGGGCGGGGGGCGAAGCCCGCGCGAGCGAAGCGCCGTCGCGCCACCGCCGTTCCGAAGGGGGAGCGGCTGCGCGGCGAGCAGCTGGCGCTCGATGCCGGGGCCGACGAACTGCTGGGTGATGCGTCGGGGGCCAGCCTCACCCGCGACGAACTCGCCGCAGCATCGGGCCTCAGTCCCGATCAGGTGCGCGAGTTGGAGTCGTACGGTCTCATCACGGCGGCCGGGCGCATGGGCGCCGAAGGGCTCTTCGACGAGGATGCGCTCGCCATCACCCAGATCGTCGGCAAGCTCCTCGCCCACGGGGCCGAGGCGCGCCACCTGCGCATGTACCGGAACTTCGCCGAACGTGAGGCGCAGTTCTACGAGCAGCTCGTGTTCGGCGTCGTGCGACCGCGCGAGCCGGAATCGCCGGTGGTCGCCCGCGATGCGGTCGTGGAACTGGCCACCCTCGGTCGGCAGCTGCGGACCGTCTACCTGCGGCGCTCGCTCGATGCGGTCCTGCGGGCCGAGGCCCGTCGACACGACGCCACGAGCGGGTGAGCGAGGCCCACGTCCTCCTCGACCGGGGTGAGATCCGGGCCACGGTCGAGCGCCTCGGGGCCGAGATCGCGGCCGACCATCCCGACGGGGTGGTGCTCGTCGGCGTGCTCAAGGGCGCAGCGATCCTGCTCGCGGACCTCGCCCGCGCCGTGCGGGGCCCGGCCGTGGCCGTGACGTGCACGGCCATCTCGCGGTTCGCCCCGGACTCCGGGCGCGTCCGCGTCCTCCACGACGTCGACCTGGACCTGACCGGGCGGGACGTCGTGCTCGTCGAGGACCTCATCGATACCGGGCTGACCGCGGACTTCCTCGTCCGGAGCCTGCGCGAGCGCGGCGCCCGTCGCGTCTCGGTGTGCGCGTTGCTCGACCGGTCGATCCGACGCATCGTGCCGCTCGAGATCGCATACCGCGGGGTGGAGGTCGATGCGGCGTTCATCGTCGGGTACGGACTCCACGTGCGGGACCGCTACCGGAACCTTCCGGACATCCACGTCGTGGACCGTGATCTGGTCCTCGGCGATCCCGACGCCTACGCCTCCGTGCTGTACGGCGCGGAACGCTGAACCGGCGGGTCCGGCGGCTCGGGGCCGGTGGTACGATCGTCCCGTGGTCGACGTCACGTTGGTGGGTGTGCGGGTCGAGGTCCCCTCGAACCAGCCGATCATGCTGCTGCGCGAGTCGGCCGAGCCGCGTCGGTACCTCCCGATCTTCATCGGATCGCCGGAGGCGACGGCGATCGTCTACGCGTTGCAGGGCATGGAGACGCCCCGACCGATGACCCACGACCTCGCGACGACCATGCTCGAGGATCTCGGTGCCCGGCTCGTCGCGGTGGAGATCACCGAGCTCCACGAGGGGACGTTCTTCGCCGAACTCGAGATCGTGCAGGGGGACCGGACGGTGCGACTGTCCGCCCGTCCCTCCGACGCCATGGCCCTCGCCGTGCGGCAGGCCGAACCGGTGACCCTCCGGGTCGCCGAGGACGTGATCGACGAGGCCGGCCTCCACTTCGACACGGAGGAGGACGAGGAGCAGATCGAGGAGTTCCGGGAGTTCCTGGACCAGATCAGCCCCGAGGACTTCGTCTGACCCGTCCGGCGCCCGGGCTCGCCACGCATGCGTTGACGCCCGCGCGGCGTCCCGGTACCGTTCACACCCACGTAACTACGCCACTGTGATCCGCGCCCGCCCCTGGCGCGCGCCCGATGAGGAGACGACCGGATGCCGCGAGGCGCGACGGGACGAGAGGCGGTCGGTGTCGACCGCGTGGAGCAGGGTGTACTCGGTTCCGACGAGTGGCAGGAGCTCGGGTACCGCGGGCCCCAGGTCTGCGCGATCGTCGGCATCACCTACCGACAGTTGGACTACTGGGCCCGCACCGATCTCCTGCGCCCGTCGTTGGCCGAGGCGCAGGGGAGTGGTACGCAACGCCGGTACTCGTACCGTGACCTCGTGGCCCTCAAGGTCATCAAGAACCTGCTCGACGCCGGGATCTCGTTGCAGACCGCGCGCAAGGCCATCGATTACCTGCGCGAGCACCTCGGCGAGGATCTCGGATCCGCGAGCCTGGTGATCGACGAATCGAGGACCGTGCTCGCCCGCACCGGTGACGACATCGTCGACCTCGTGCGCAACGGGCAGGGGGTGCTCAACATCGTGCCGCTCGGTGCGGTCGTCGACCAGATCGATGCCGGGGTGCACGAACTGCGTCCGGCGGAGGCCGACGCCGGGGCGAACGACGCGGCCCGGGGCCGCCGGAGTGCGGCCCGCTGAACGACGTGTCCGAACCGTTGCCGCACGAGGGCGTCCGTTTCGCCCACAACTCCGAGCGGCAGTTCGCCCGGTTGCTCGACTTCTACGGGATCGCGTGGGAGTACGAGCCGTGCACCTTCGTGCTCGAACGGGACCGGCACGGGAACCCGGTGCAGGCGTTCACCCCGGACTTCCGGTTGCCCGAGCACGATCTGTTCATCGAGATCACGACGATGAACCAGCGACTCGTCACGAAGAAGAACCGCAAGGCGCGTCGGGTCCAGGAGTTGTACCCAGAGGTCCGGGTGAAGGTCCTGTACCAGCGCGATTACCTGCACCTGCTCGTGAAGTACGGGCTCGAACCGCCGGACCAGCACGCGGTCGGGGAGCCGCGGCCCCTCGACCTCGGGTTCCGCGTGGAGCCCCCGACGATCGCGGAGACCGCGTGAGCGACCTGCTGCGGCACAGTCCCCTCGACGAGGTGCACCTCGCGCTCGGCGCGCGGATGGCTCCGTTCGGCGGTTGGGAGATGCCGATCCAGTACGTCGGCGTACTCGAGGAGCACCGAGCGTGCCGGGAGGACGCCGTCGTGTTCGACGTGTCGCACCTCGGGTCCGTCCGGGTCGCCGGACCGGCCGCCCGGGCGACACTCCAGTGGGCCTTCACGAACGACCTCGATCGCATCGAGCCCGGGCGGGCGCAGTACACCCATCTGCTCGACGAGACCGACGCCCACGTCGTCGACGACATCATCGTGTGGTGGTTGACCTCCGACGAGTTCATCGTCATGCCCAACGCATCGAACACCGCGCCGCTCATCGCCGCGCTCGAGGACGCGGTGCGCAGGGTCGGCGACGGCGCCTGTCTCGTCGAGGACATCACCGACGAGCGGGTCGTCCTCGCGGTCCAGGGGCCGCGGGCTCGGGAGCGGCTGGCGACGGTGTGGCCCGAGGCCGCCCTCGTGCCCTCGTTCAACGTCATGCCGGTCACCTGGGAGGGTGAACCGGCCCACGCGGCCGGCACCGGGTACACGGGGGAGGACGGCGTGGAGCTCCACGTGCCCTTCCGGGTCGCCCGGACGCTCTGGGACGCCCTGCTCGGTGCCGGGATCACCCCGGCGGGCCTCGGCGCGCGCGACACGTTGCGCCTCGAGGCGGGTCTGCCGCTGCACGGCCACGAGCTGGGGGAGGGGATCACGCCCCTCCAGGCTGGCCTCGCATGGGTCGTCCGCTTCGACAAGCCGGGCGGGTTCCGTGGCATGGGTGCGCTGCACGACGAACGGGAGCACGGGCCGCGACGGGTGCTGCGTGGCATCTCGGTCGAGGGGCGTCAGCCGCCGCGGGCGGGGTACGCGGTCCGAGCGGGCGATCGGGTGGTCGGCGAGGTGACGAGCGGGAACTTCTCGCCGGCGCTCGGCCACGGCATCGCCCTCGCCTTCGTCGACCCCAGCGTGGCCCTCGGTGACGCGGTGACCCTCGAGGCGCGCGGGCGCGAACTGTCCGGGGTCGTGGTGCGGCCTCCGTTCATCCCGAAGCGCTGAGGACCCACCGGCCCGGACCCCCGCGGTGCCCGTGGCACCCGGTAGGGTCGGGACCGTCGACGACCCCCTGCGGGAGAGTCCCGGATCGCCAGTCCGGGCGCCGAAGGAGCAACCCTCCCCGGAATCTCTCAGGCCCACGAACCGTGGGGGCGAGGCAACTCTGGAAAGCAGTCCGTCCCGGCATCGGAACGGACTCACCGACGGTGTAAGCCGGGTCCTCGGCCCCGGTGAATCTCTCAGGTTCCGCGACAGAGGGGGAGAGGGGCGCGCGTCGCGGCGTGCGTCCCGCCCGGACCGTCGCGAACCATGGAGCACCCGTTGAGCACCGTCGACCGACCGACGTACGACCGCCTCGTCGATGCTGCGGAGTTCGCAGCTCGGCACATCGGACCGTCCCCCGAGGAGCAGGCCGCGATGCTCGCGGTGCTCGGGTGCGACTCGCTCGAGGAACTCACGCAGCGCGCGGTGCCGGCCGTGATCCGCCGGCTGGCCGAGCTCGACCTCCCGCCGGCCCGATCCGAGCGTGATGTGCTCGAGGCGCTGCGCGAGCTCGCCGGCCGCAACGAGGTCGTGACCTCACTCATCGGCCTCGGGTACGCCGGCACCATCACGCCCCCGGTGATCCTCCGCAACGTGCTCGAGAATCCGGCCTGGTACACCGCGTACACGCCGTACCAGCCCGAGATCTCGCAGGGCCGCCTCGAGGCGATCCTCAACTTCCAGACCATGGTCGCGGACCTCACGGGCATGGATCTGGCCAACGCGTCGATGCTCGACGAGGGAACGGCCGCAGCCGAGGCCATGGCGCTCTGCCATCGCCTCAACCCGACGGCGGGTTCGATCTTCTTCGTCGACGCCGACGCGCTGCCCCAGACGATCGCGCTCATCGAGACCCGCGCCGAGCCGCTCGGGCTCGATGTCGTCGTCGGCGACCCGACGACCGACCTGCCGGCCGAGGGCGTGTTCGGTGTGCTCCTGCAGTACCCCGGTGCGAGCGGCACGGTGCGCGACGACGCCGAGCTCATCGCGTCGCTGCAGGCACGGGGCGTGCGCGTCGCGGTCGCGGCCGACCTCCTCGCGCTCACGCTGCTGCGGTCGCCGGGCGAGATGGGGGCCGACGTCGTCGTCGGTTCGTCGCAGCGGTTCGGGGTGCCGCTCGGGTACGGCGGACCCCACGCCGGCTTCATGGCCGTGCGCGAGGAGGCCAAGCGATCCCTCCCGGGTCGGCTCGTGGGGGTGTCGGTCGACGCCGCCGGACGCCCGGCACTGCGCCTCGCCCTCCAGACCCGTGAGCAGCACATCCGTCGGGAGAAGGCCACGAGCAACATCTGCACCGCGCAGGTCCTCCTCGCGGTGATCGCCGGGCTCTACGCGGCCTGGCACGGACCGGACGGGCTGCGCCGCATCGCCGCCCGGGTGCACCGCCAGACCGTCGCCCTCGCCGCCGCGCTGCGGGCCGGCGGGGTGGACGTGGTGAACGAAGCCTGCTTCGACACCATCACCGTGCGCATCCCCGGACGGGCCGACGCGGTCCTCGATGCCGCGCGGTCCCGGGGCATCAACCTGCGCCCGGTCGACGCCGACACCGTGGCGATCTCGCTCGACGAGACGACCACCGAGACCGTGCTCTACGGCGTGCTCGGCGCGTTCGGCGTGGCCGCGGACCTCTCGATGCTGCTCGACACGGTCGACGACGCGATCCCGGACTCGGTGCGGCGGACCTCCGAGTACCTCACGCACCCCGTGTTCTCGCAGCACCGCTCCGAGACCTCGATGCTGCGGTACCTGCGGCGCCTCGCCGATCGTGACCTCGCACTCGACCGCACCATGATCCCGCTCGGGTCCTGCACGATGAAGCTGAACGCCACGACCGAGATGATCCCGGTGACCTGGCCGGAGTTCGGGGCGATCCATCCCTTCGCGCCGCTCGACCAGGCCGTCGGCTACCGGGAACTCTTCGACGGTCTCGAGCGCGCGCTCGTCGAGGTCACGGGGTACGACGCGGTGTCGCTGCAGCCGAACGCGGGATCCCAGGGTGAGTTCGCGGGCCTGCTCGCGATCCGTGCCTACCACCGGTCCCGCGACGAGGCCGAGCGCGACGTGTGCCTCATCCCGGCTTCGGCGCACGGGACGAACGCGGCGAGTGCGGCGATGGCCGGCATGCGCGTGGTGGTCGTGGCCTGCGACGACGACGGGCACATCGATCTCGACGACCTCAAGCGGCGCCTCGAGGAGTTCTCGGGGCGTATCGCTGCGCTCATGGTGACCTACCCGTCGACCCACGGCGTGTACGAGGCGGAGATCTCCGACATCTGCGGGATGGTCCACGACGCCGGAGGCCAGGTGTACCTCGACGGTGCGAACCTCAACGCCCTCGTCGGACTCGCCGCGCCGGGACACTTCGGCGCCGACGTGTCCCACCTCAACCTGCACAAGACCTTCTGC
>JBEAXD010000309.1:0-4595 GCA_041159995.1 Actinomycetota bacterium
CCGAATGCCGACGCGAGCCCGGACTTCCCCTCGACCTCGACGATGAGGACCCGCAGGCCGAGCCGCGCCCCGAGCACCGCGAGGGCCGCGGTGACCGTGGTCTTCCCGACCCCACCCTTCCCGGCTACGACCACGACCCGGGCGCTGGTACAGAATCGGCGCTGGTCCATCGCCCCTGATGCTACGGGAGACCCTGTGCGCCACCGCCGCCGACTCGCCACGATCCTCCTGGGCGTCGCGTGCCTCGTCGCGGGGGTGGCCGGGACCGCCGGCGCGATCGGGACCGGTGCGCGCCCGGAGGCCGCCGTGTCCTCGGGCCGCGGGGGCATCATCGTCGTGCAGGTCAAGGGTCTGCTCGACCCGCCGAACGCCCGCCTCATCACGAGTGCGATCGAGGACGCCAACCGGGCGCGCGCGTCCGTCGTCGTCCTCGACATCGATTCGGACGGTGCGGTCGACCTCGACCTCGGACCGGTGCTCGCGGCGATCCGCGCCTCACGGGTCCCCGTGACGACCTGGGTCGGGCCGGCCGGGTCCGAGGCCAAGGGCGCGGCCGCGCTGATCGCGTCGGCCTCGGCGGTCCTCGGGGTCGGTTCCGGTTCCCACATCGGTCCGGCCCACCCGCAGTCCCGCGACACGTCGGCCCCGTCCCGGTCGGCGGTCGCGGCGCGGGTCGACCGGCTGAGCGAGCGCAACGGCCGGGACGGGCGGGCCGCCCGAGCCTTCGTCACCGATCGGCTCGACGCCGACGCCGCGACCGCCTCGGGCGCGGCCGACCGGATCTGTGGACCGGCCGCAGGGGGCGACGGGTGCGCGACCCTCGGTGACTTCGTGGTGCGCATCGATGGTCGGGTGGTCACGACGGCGCGGGGTGAGGTCCGCCTCGACACCTCGAGGGTGATCGGTTCGGGCGAGGATCGGCGCCGCCAGCCCAACCAACCGGTGGCCTTCCGCAAGTTGACGCTCACCGGGCAGGCCGAGCACACCCTCACGAACCCGTCGATCGCCTACGCGCTGCTCATCATCGGCCTCGCGCTCATCGTCTTCGAGTTCTTCACCATCAGCATCGGTCTGGCCGGGGGCGCGGGAGCGATCGCGGTCATCGGCGCGTGCGTGGGCTTCTCGCACCTGCCGGTGACCTGGTGGGGCATCGCGTTGCTGCTGCTCTCCGCGTTCGCGTTCGCGGTCGACGTGCAGGTGGGTCGACCCGCGGTCTGGAGCGGCATCGGGACGGTGACGCTCATCGCGGGTTCGCTGTTCCTCTACACCGGGTCCTCGAGCCTGCAGGTCCCGTGGTGGCTCGTCATCGTGATGGTGGCCTCGACGCTGCTCTTCTACCTCGGCGGGATGCCGATCGCGGTCCGGTCACGGTTCTCCACCCCGACCGTCGGTCGAGAGGCACTCATCGGCGAACTGGGCGAGGCCGCGGTGGCGATCGATCCCGACGGCGTCGTCCTCATCGACGGTGCGCGCTGGCGCGCCCGCACGAACCGGGCCACGCCGATCCCGGCGGGCTCGACCGTCCGGGTCGTGGAGGTCCTCGGCCTCGTCCTCGAGGTCGAGCCCGAGGAGGGCGGCGCGAAGGACTACCGCGAGATGCGTCGGGGCCGGGTCGGTGACCCCGAGGGCGACGCGACCGGCTGAGGCTCGGGTCGGTCGACGGCGTTCCGGCGCCCCGGGGACCCGCAGGAAACGGCCCATTCCGGGCGTCGGTGCCCACATCGGTCGGCCTCTTGTGGCCCCCGAGGCGCGGCGGTAGGTTCGGCCCACGGGCACCCGGCGGGCGCGGCGCCCGGGGAGCGGGCGAGCCATGCGACAGACCACGACGATCGATGCCTGGCAGGTGCGGGCCGCGTGCCGCGGTCCCGAATCGGTCCTCTTCTTCCCGCCGACGACGAGCGAGCGGCGCGAGGAGCGCGATCTGCGTGAGCGGCGGGCCAAGGCGATCTGCGCGACCTGCCCGGTGCAGCGCGAGTGCCGGGCCTACGCGCTGTCGATCCGCGAGCCGCACGGCATCTGGGGCGGATTGAGCGAGACCGAGCGGCGACTCCTCCTCGACGCGTGAGTGTGCGCCGGGGTACCGGCGCAGTGGAGCCCGTAGCATCCGACCCGTGATCCGGGATGGTGGCGTCGACGCGAGCGTGACCCCGGGGGCGAGGGAGGCGGCCACCGTCCTGTTGGTGCGCGACGCCCCCGAACTCGAGGTGTTCATGCTGCGCCGGAACCTCGAGTCGGCCTGGAACGGTGGCGTGCACCTGTTCCCGGGGGGCGCGCTCGAACCGGGTGACCGTGATGACGCGGTGCGCGTCCGCTGTCCGGATCGTTCGGACGCCGACGCGAGCGCCCGCCTCGGGCACCGGCACGGCGGGTTGGGCTACTGGGTGGCTGCGATCCGGGAGGCGTTCGAGGAGGCCGGGGTGCTCCTCGCGCGTCACGCCGACGGGCGGGTGCTCGACCCGCGGGACTCGGTCTGGACCCGGCTCACCGAGGCGCGCGATGCGCTCAACGCGGGGGACCTCGACCTCCGCGCGGTCCTCGACGACGAGGAGCTGACCCTCGAGGTGGGCGCGCTCGAGGTGTTCGCGCACTGGGTCACCCCGCCCGGGCAGATCCGGCGGTACGACACGTGGTTCTTCGTGGCGGTGGCCCCCGAGGGGCACACCTACGAGCACGACGCGGTCGAGACGGTCGCGTCGGTCTGGATGCGCCCGCAGGACGCGGTGGCGGCGAACGACCGCGGTGACATCGACCTCATCCTCCCCACCCGCCGGAGCCTCGAGGCCCTGTGCGCCTTCCCGGACACGGCCTCGGTGATGGCACACGCCGGTCGCGTCGGCGGTGACGGCACCCGCCGCGTCCGCCTCGTGGAGGACGTCGGTGGCGGCGAGTGCATCATCCGTCCGGAGGGCCGCGGATCCGGGACGACGGCGTGAGCGAGTTCCCGGTCGGCGTGGCGGTCGCGCTCTCGCCGCTCGTCCGACGGGTGCTCGCGCCGAACGCGGGCCACATGACCGGACCCGGCACCAACACGTACCTCATCGGCGTCGATGAGGTCGCCGTCGTCGATCCGGGCCCCGATGACGTCGCCCACGTCGATGCGATCATCGGTGCCGCGTCGGCCGAGCGGATCCGGTGGATCCTGCTCACGCACACCCACCTCGATCACTGGCCGGCCGCGGTCTCGCTCGCGGCGCGCACCGGCGCGCCGATCCTCGCCTTCCCGACGCGGGAGCCGGGACTCCGGCTCGACGGCCGGCTGCGCGACGGCGATGCGATCGAGGGCCGCGAGTTCCGGCTCGAGGCGCTGCACACGCCCGGTCACGCGCCGAACCACCTCTGCTTCCGCCTCGTCGAGGAACGGGTCCTGCTCACCGGTGACAACGTGCTCGACGGCATGTGGTCGGTCATCTCGCCCGATCGGGGTGGTGACATGGCGACCTACCTCGCCTCACTGCTGCGGATGCGCGCGGTCCCCAGCGCGTGGCTCGCCCCGGCACACGGCCACGCGATCGAGGATCCCCGGGCGCGGATCGACGAGTACCTCCAGCACCGACGCGACCGGGAACGTCAGATCCTGCGGTCGATCCGGCACGAGGCGACGACCATCCCTCGGCTCGTCGACCGGCTCTACCCGGATCTCATCGATGCGCTCGTCCCGGTCGCGCGGCGGCAGGTGCACGCGCACCTGCTCAAGCTCCGTGACGAGGGCGCAGTGACCGGGCGCAGCGCCCGCACCGTGTGGCGCCCCGCCTGAACCCTCAGACGTCGCGAGCGTGCAGCGCGGCCGCGGCGGCCTCGAGGATCCGCGCGGTGCAGCCGGCCATGTCGAGGGGCGGGAGCAGCTCGGTGGCGATGCGAGCGGCCAGGTCCCGGAAGGCCTCGGCGGCCGGCCCGGTGCCCGCGAGCGAGACGGGGGCGCCGGTGTCGCCGCCCTCACCGACCGCGGGTTCGAGCGGGATGCGGCCCACGAGCGGCGCGCCGGTGCGTTCGGCCAACGCCGCCCCGCCGCCCGATCCGAACACGGCGATCCGCTGGCCGTCGGGCAGTGCGAGCTCGCTCATGTTCTCGATGACCCCGGCGACGTGCAGGTGCGATCGGCGCGCCATGTCGGCGACCCGCACCGCGACCTGCTGCGCGGCGCGGGCCGGGGTGGTGACGACGAGCATCTCGGTCTGCGGCAGCAGGCGGGCGAGCCCCATCTGGACGTCGCCGGTGCCCGGCGGCATGTCGATGAGGAGGTAGTCGAGTGCTCCCCAGCGCACGTCGGTGAGGAACTGCTCGAGTGCCTTGGTCAGGATGAGGCCGCGCCACATGAGCGCACTGCCCTCATCCTCGACGAGGAACCCCATCGAGACGATCCGGAGCAGGCCGGGGCCCACCGGGAGATCGTTCGGATCGATCTTCCCGTCGGATCCGCCGAGGCGCTGGGCGACGCCGAGCATGCGCGGCACCGAGAAGCCCCAGATGTCCGCGTCGAGGACACCGACGGTGAAGCCGCGGGCGGCGAGTGCGGCCGCGAGGTTCACCGTCACGCTGCTCTTGCCGACCCCGCCCTTCCCCGACGCGATGGCGAGGACACGGGTGGTGGCGGGGAT
>JBEAXD010000311.1:0-2868 GCA_041159995.1 Actinomycetota bacterium
GATCCAGGGCGGCGCGATCTGTGCGATGCGTAGCGGAGGTCCCTCGACGTACGGGTCCCGACGGGGGCCCGGCCACCTCGGTGGCGAACCCGCGGTGCCGCTCATGCGCCCCGGTGGGTCACGAGCGCGAACGGGGTGGCCGGGCCCCCGTCGGGACCCGTACGTCGAGGGACCTCCGCTACGCATCGCACAGATCGCGCCGCCCTGGATCCCCGTACCGCCGATCGGGTACGGGGGCATCGAGCGGGTCGTGGCTGAACTGACCGACCACCTCGTGGCTCGGGGTCACGAGGTCACCCTGTTCGCGGCCGCAGGTTCGGTGACCACTGCCCGGCTCCGCACGCCGTTGTCGGAGACGCCGGCGCCATCCCACCTCGGCAACGCGGTCGACGATGCGACCCATGCGCTCGTGGCCCACCTCGCCCGTGACGAGTTCGACGTGGTGCACGACCACACCGGAGTCGTGGGTGCGGCGATCGCCGCCGTACGGCCGGATTCCACCCCGGTCGTCCAGACCCTGCACGGCGCGTGGACCTCGGCGACCCGTCGCGCCTACCGCGCGGTGGGGGAGCGGGTGCGACTCGTCGCCATCAGCGCCGCGCAGCGCCGAGCCTTCGCCGAGGTGCCGTACGGCGCCACGATCCACAACGGGGTCGATCCGTCGTGGTTCGCGCTCGGCGACCCGGTGCGGGAGGAACGCCTGGCCTTCGTGGGGCGCGCCTCGCGGGAGAAGTCGCCCGTGGACGCCATCCGCATCGCCCGGGCCGTCGATCTGCCGTTGACGATGCTCGTGAAGTGCGGCGAGGCGGAGGAGCGGGCGTACTGGCGCGATGTGGTGGAGCCCGAACTCGGCGACGATGTCACCGTCGTCCTCGACGCCGACGACGCGACGAAGGTCGATCTGCTGGCACGCTCGCTCGCGTTGCTCTTCCCGATCCGGTGGGAGGAACCGTTCGGGATGGTGATGGTCGAGGCGATGGCCTGCGGGACGCCGGTCATCGCGAACCGGCGGGGCTCGGTGCCCGAGGTCGTGATCGACGGGGTGACCGGTTTCCACGTCCCGCCCGACGACCCGATCCGGGGCGCGGCCCGTGCGCTCGACCGCATCGATCGCATCGACCGCCGTGCGTGCCGGACCCGGGTCGAGCGGCACTTCTCCGCCGCCTCGATGGCCGAGCGGTACGAGGCGTTGTTCCACCGTGTCGTCACCGCTCGCCCTGCCGGCCGGGTTCGCCCGGCGCGCGCCGCGCTCGAGGCGGGCCGATGACCTCGCCGTGGGAGTGGAACGGGGAGAGCCATCGACTCCGAGTTCCGGTGGGTCCCGTCACGCTCGTGGAGGGCAGCTCGTTCGCCATCTCCGAGGCGAACGGCGACATCCGCCCGGGTGCAGCCCACGGGCTGTTCATGCTCGACGCCCGGTTCCTGTCGGGCTTCGCGCTGCGGATCGGCGGTCACCCGGTCGAGCCGCTGTGCGTCGAGACGCCGACGCCGTTCACCGCGACCTTCTTCGGGCGGCCGGGCGATCCGACCGGCGCCGCCTCGGGGATCTGCGTGTTCCGGCACCGCCACGTCGGCCACGGGATGCTCGAGGAGATCGAGATCCGCAGCTACGCGCGTCGTGCCCTCGACCTCGAGCTCACGATCGAGATGGAGGCCGACTTCGCGAGCGTGTTCGCGGTCAAGGAGGGCCGGCCGGGCCACGCCCGTACGTTCAGTGTCGACATCGGTGAGCGTGTCCTCACCGTGGACGCCCGACGCCCCGGCCGTGCCGAACGGCGGGACGGGGTGTGCATCCGGTTCAGCGAGCCGGGTCGCCTCAGCGCCCAGCGCGCCGTGTTCCATGTTCGGGTCGGTCCGCGCGCGTCCTGGCGCCTCTCGGTGGACGTCACGGGCCGGATCGACGGCACTGCGGTACCGACCCACTTCTCGAGCGGTGCCCGTATCGAGGAGACCGTGCCGCACCGTCGGCTCGTCGACTGGCGTGCGGCGATGCCCCGGGTACGGAGCGATCGGCACGAACTCGATGATGCGCTCACGAGGACCGCCGAGGATCTCGGAGCCCTGCGCATCGTCGAGCCGGACCACCCGGAGGACGCGATCATCGCGGCGGGAGCGCCCTGGTTCATGACCGTGTTCGGTCGGGACTCCCTCTGGACCGCGTACATGGCACTGCTCGCGGACCCACGCCTCGCCATCGGCGTGCTGCGCACCCTCGCCCGCCGCCAGGGCGAGGTCAGCGATCCCTCGACCGAGGAGGCGCCCGGTCGGATCCTGCACGAGGTCCGCCACCGGGTCGACGGTGCGCTGGGCAGCGATCGGTCGGCGGTGTACTACGGCTCGGTCGATGCGACGCCGCTGTTCGTGATCCTGCTCGGCGAACTCCGGCGCTGGGGCCTCGGTGAGGCGGTCGTACAGGAGCTCCTGCCGGCCGCGGACCGGGCGCTGGCGTGGATGATCGGGTACGGCGACCGGGACGGAGACGGGTTCGTGGAGTACGAGCGGGCGAGCGCCAACGGCCTCGTCAACCAGGGGTGGAAGGACTCGTGGGACGCGATCACCTTCGCGGACGGCTCGCTCGCCGACGGTCCGATCGCGCTGTGCGAGGTGCAGGGTTACGCGTACGCAGCGTTCATCGCGCGCGCCCACTTCGCCGATGAGGCGGGGGATGAGGAGACCGCGGCGCGCTACCGGGAACGCGCGGCGGATCTCCGGGTCGCGTTCAATCGTGATTTCTGGCTGGCCGATCGCGGGTACTACGCGATCGCGCTCGACGGGGACAAGCGCCCGGTGGATGCGCTGGCCTCGAACATGGGCCACTGCCTCTGGAGCGGCATCGTGGACGAGCACCGCGCGCCCGCGGTCGCGGCG
>JBEAXD010000318.1:0-4216 GCA_041159995.1 Actinomycetota bacterium
GCCGTTGACGACCGAGAGTGCGAGCGTGGCCCGGCCCTCCCCGTCGACCTCGGCGAGGTCGGTGATCGTGGCGGTGGCCGTGAGGGTCTCCCCCGGCCAGACCTGCTTGGTGAACTTCACGGCGAGACGCCGCATCGACTCCGGCCCGAACCAGTCCTTGACGACCCGGGCGGTGATCCCCGCCGTCAGCATGCCGTGCCCGAAGACCGAGGGGTTGCCGAACCTCGTGGCGATCGTGTCGTCGTGGTGCATCGGGTTGAAGTCGCAGGACGCGCCGGCGTACTGCACGAAGTGGGTGCGCGAGATCCCCTCGACCGTGAGCGGGTCGGAGACCGCGCCGACCTGCAGGTCGGCGAGGCGGGGCGGGGTCGACGTGCTCACGCGCGTTCCTCTCGGGGTCGGCGGTCCTCGGAACCGGCGGAGAGTACCCGCAGGCCGGGAGCCACTCGGAACGGTCCGGATCGCCGGGGCGCACGGATCCGTGGGATCATCGGACCGTGTCGACGCTCGTCTGCTTCCACGCCCATCCCGACGACGAGGCCATGACCACGGCCGGCACGATGGCGCTCGCGGCCGACGCCGGCCACCGGGTGGTGCTCGTCGTCGCGACCCGCGGCGAGGAGGGCGAGGTGGCTCCGGGGGTGCTCGCCGACGGCGTCGCGCTCGGTGCGCACCGGTCCGAGGAGTTGCTCGCCGCCGCCGCGGCGATCGGCATCCACCGGGTCGAGTTCCTCGGGTACCGGGACTCCGGCATGGCCGGCGAGGACACGAACGCCCACCCCGACTGCTTCGCCGCGGCCGACGTCGAGGAGGCCGCCGCGCGCCTCGCCGCGATCCTGCGCGAGGAGACGGCCGACGTCGTCACCGTCTACGACGAGCACGGCGGGTACGGCCACCCGGATCACATCCAGGTCCACCGGGTCGGCGTCCGCGCGGCCGAACTCGCGCGCATCGACGCGGTGTACGAGGCGACGATCGACCGGGATCACCTCATCGCCCTCATGCGGGCCCGCCCCGACGACCTCGGTGACGACAGCCCGCTGCCCGAGGACCCCGAGGACCTGCACCTCGGAGTGCCCGGCCACCTCATCACGACCCGGGTCGACGTCACGAGCGTCATCGAGCGCAAGCGGACGGCGATGCGGGCCCACGGCAGCCAGATCCCTGAGGACTCGTTCTTCCTGCGCATGCCCGACGACGCCTACGCGATGGCCTTCGGCACCGAGTGGTTCACCCGGCGCGGCGCCGCCCCGGGCACCACCGAGACCGCGCTGCCCCTCTGACCCGGCCGCACCCGGAGGCGAGTGGCGCCGTCCGGTACGGTGCGGCCCGGTTCCGAGCACTCCGGGAGGAGAACCCCATGCGCAGCACGCTCCGCCGCAGTTTCGTCATCGGCCTGGTCACTGCGGTCGCGGTCGCCGGCTTCGGCGGCGTGGCCCGCGCCACCCCGGCCCAGGTCGCCCAGGACGCCCCGTACGCGAAGCCGGGGCCGTACGCGGCCGGGGTGACGACCATCGCGCTCGACGACCGCGAGGTCGAGGTCTGGTACCCGGCCGAGCGGAGTGCGGTGAAGGGCAAGCGCCGCGACTCCTACTTCATCCGCGACTGGCTGCCGCCGGCGATCCAGCAGGTGCTCGGCGAGGTCAACCCGCCGTACCGCACGAACGCCTACCGGGGCGTACCCTCGGCGAAGGGGCGGTTCCCGCTCATCGTGTTCGAGCACGGATTCGGCGGCTACCGGGACCAGAGCACCTTCCTGACGACGCACCTCGCGCAGTGGGGCTTCGTCGTCGCCTCGCCCGACTTCCTCGAGCGCGGGCTCGCCGCGCAGCTCGGTGGTGCGCCCGCGGCGCCGAAGACCGGCCTCCAGGTGTTCGACGAGACCGTCACCGCCGTGCGGGCGGCGAGCGCCCGCAACCGGGGCCCGCTCGCCGGACGCGTCAGGCCCGGCAAGGTCGGGGTGACCGGGCACTCGGCCGGGGCTCGCGGCACCATCGAGGTCGCCGCCAACCGGTCGAAGCAGGTCGCGGGGTACGTGCCGCTCGCCGGTGCGGCCTCGGGCGGTACGCGCAACGGCGTGGAGACGCCGGCCATCGTGCCCCCGCCCCTCCCCAACGTCTTCATCGCCGGGGTCCAGGACGGCGTGATCCCGATCGCCGGGATCCAGAGCTACTACACCGACTCGGTCGTCGCACCGAAGCGTGGGGTCTGGATCGACGGATCCGGCCACCTCACCGCGTTCAGCGACATCTGTGCGATCGGCGCGGGTGGCGGCGGGATCGTCGCCATCGCCCGTGAAGCGGGCCTGCCCGTGCCCGAGAACCTCGCCCGACTCGGCGAGGACGGCTGCAAGGACCCGGCGCTCGAGCCGAAGCAGGTGTGGCCGATCACGAACCACTACACCACGGCGCTGTTCCGCTACGCGTTCCGGATCGACGCCAAGCCGGTCGGCCTCAACGCCCGGGCGGCCGCGGCGTTCGCCCCCGGGGTCAGCGTCGAGTACACGCAGACGCTGAAGTAGCCCGCGACCCGGGCGCGGGGTCAGCCCGCGTCCGGGTACGCGTCGGTGACCATCACCGGCACGCCGTCGGTGAGGTCGACCTCGACCGCTACCGGATCGGCGGCCTCGTCGAGCTCCTCGTGCCGTTCCCCGCTCGTCGCGGCTCGGGCCGCAGCCACGAGTTCGGCCATGGCGTCGGGGACGGCTGCGGCCATGCCCCAGACCCCGGGCACCGTCTCACGGCAGGCCATGAACCCGACGTCGACCCGGTCGAGGTACGACAGCACGGTGACGTTGAGCCCCGCCCCGTCGAAGATCGGCCCCATCGGCACGAGGCTCACCACCTGGGCCCCAGCCATGTAGACCGGCACCGGCGGGCCGGGCACGTTCGAGATCACGAGGTTGTGGATCGGACGGACCCGGTCGGCGAAGCGCCGGTACAACTGGATCCCGTTCTGGAGGATCGGCGCGGTGGCGACCTCCGCCCACTCCCCGAGGAGCGTCCCGCCGATGTCGCGGTGGGTCCGCTTGGCGACCGACATCGACTCGGCGACCGCGGCGAGTCGGGCGACCGGATCGGCCTGCTCCGAGGGCAGCGACGCGAACATCGCCGACACCACGTTGCCCACGACCCCCCGGGTCGACTCGGTGCGCTCGTTCGTCGGCACCACGGCCACGAGCGGACGGTCCGGGAGTTCATCCCGGGCCTCGAGGTACCGACGCAGCGCGCCGGCGACCATGGCGAGGACGACGTCGTTCACCGTCACCCCGAAGGCGTCCTTGACCTCCTTCACGTCGGCGAGCGAGAGCGTGGCGAACGCGACGCGCCGGTGGGGGGTGATCGAACCGTTCCAGGTGAGGCGCGGCGCCGTGAACGGGGCCGCGCCTCCGCTCATCGACCCCTCGCGGGCGCGCTGGCCGAGCCGCACCAGCCCGCGGGTGAGGTGGAGGCCGGCACGCGCCATCTGCACGGGCCGCTTCGCGATGGAGACCATGGAGCCGACGATCATCTCGATGTCCGAGGGCACCCGGTCCGGCCGCCACGGCTCGAGGTCCTCCGGCTCCGGACGTGGCTGGGTCGGCTCGAGGTCGACGAGCTGGGCGAGCACGTCGACGCCGGCCGCCCCGTCGATCGCCGAGTGGTGCACCTTGGCGATGAGACCGACGTTCCCGTCCTCGAGGCCCTCCACGACCCAGAGCTGCCAGAGCGGCCGGGTCCGATCGAGCGGCCACGACGCGATGTCACCGACGAGGGCCGCGAGCTCGCGGGTGCCGCCGGGTGCGATGACCGCCATCTGCCGAACGTGGTAATCGAGGTCGAAGTCCGGGTCCTCGACCCAGAGCGGGTGGTGCAGGTTGAACGGCACCTCGACGATGCGGCGTCGGAACGCCGGGATGTTCGGGAGCCGCTCCTCGACGAGGCGCTTCACGGTGGAGGCGGAGAATCCACCGGGGCTCGTGCGCGGATCGAGCACCGCGACGGCCATGACGTGCATGTGATCGGCCGGGGTCTCGAGGGCGAGGAACGCCGCATCCAATCCGCTGAGTCGCTCCATACCGGCAGGGTACCGGGATCGGTCGCCGAACGGCAGGGCCGGAGGTCCATCGGGCCGGGAGCCGGTGGGGCCTCAGTCCTCGGGGCCGGGCCGGCCCCGGCCCCGCTTGACCTCGCCCCGGCGGCGCTTGTCCTCGACCCGGGCCCGCCGGGCCGCCGGG
>JBEAXD010000323.1:0-5353 GCA_041159995.1 Actinomycetota bacterium
CCGTGAGCCTCGCCCACGATCCCTTCGGCCCGTCCGACCACATCGAGGTCGAGGTCCTCGTCGTCGGGAGCGGAGCCGGCGGGGCCCCCACCGCAGCGCTGCTCGCCGAGGCCGGCTTCGAGGTGCTCATCGTCGAGGAGGGGTCCTGGGTCGACCAGGGCGAGGTGAAGCCGTTCTCGCTCGAGCAGATGGCGCGCCAGTACCGCTCGGGCGGCGTCACGGTCGCGCTCGGACGTCCCGCGGTCGCCTACACCGAGGGGCGGTGCGCCGGCGGCGGCACCGAGGTCAACAGCGGCCTGTACAAGCGCCCGCCCCACGAGGTGATCGAGGCCTGGCGCTCCGACTACCGCATCGCCGACCTCGCACTCGAGGAGATCGACGCGATCGCCGACGAGGTCGAACGCGACCTGTCGGTCTCCTACGTGCCGGGCGAGACGACCGCGGCGAGCCGGGCCCTGGCCCGCGGGGCCGAGACCCTCGGATGGCGGACCGGCGAGATCCCCCGGTGGATGGCCTACCCGGAGCGGGGCGATGCGTTGAGCGGACGGCGCCAGTCGATGACGGTGACCTACCTGCCGCGTGCCGTGGCGGCGGGCGCCGGCCTCGCCACCGACATCCGGGTCGACCGCCTCGAACTCGTCGACGGGACCGCACGCGCCGCGATCGTCACCCGAGCCGACGGCCGTCGGGGCCGCATCTCGTTCCGCCACGTGTTCGTCTGCGGCGGCGCCATCCAGACCCCTGCGCTGCTCCAGCGTTCGGGCCTGCACCGCCGCATCGGAGACCGCCTCGCCGTGCACCCGACCGTGAAGCTCGCAGCGAAGTTCCGCGAGCAGGTCAACGTCGACGACGACGTCCCGGTGCACCAGGTGACCGAGTTCTTCCCGCACTCCTCGTTCGGCGGCTCGGCCAGCCAGGCCGGACTCGTCGCGCTCGCCCTCAACGACAACTGGCGGACGTTCAACCGGGAGATCATCGACTGGCGGCGGATGAGCGTGTACTACGCCGCGATCACGAGCGAGGGACGCGGTCGGGTCCGCGCCGTCCCCGGGCTCCGCGACCCCGTCGTGACCTACCACCTCACGCGCAACGATCGTGCCCTGCTCGGCGCGAGCCTCGGTCGCCTCGCGCTCGCCATGCTCGCCGCCGGCGCCGAGGAGGTGTTCCCCTCGTTCCGCGGTGCCCCCATCGTGCGTCGCCCGGCCGACGTCGCCCGCCTCGAGTCGGGCTTCCGAGCCGACCGGGCCTCGGTGATGACGGTCCACCTGTGCTCGACGGTGCCGCTCGGCGAGGATCCGAGCCGTTGCGGGGCCGACTCCCACGGCCGGGTCCACGGCACGACCAACGTCCGGGTCAACGACGCCTCCCTCCTCCCGACCGCACCGGGGGTCAATCCGCAGGCCACCGTGATGGCCATCGCGATCCGCAACGTCCGGCGATTCATCGAGGAGACCCCCGTTGCCTGATGCCCCCGCCCGCCGCACCGCACCGCCGGCCACGGTCGTCACCGGCGCCACCGGCTGGCTGGGGCGCGCCCTCATCGAACGCCTCCTCGCCGAGGGCCGAACCGGGCTCCGTGCGCTGGTGCGCGATCCGGAGGAGGGCGCCGCGCTCACGGCACGCGGCGTCGAGGTCGTGGTCGGCGACCTCACCGATCGCCGCGACGTGGTCCGTCTCCTCGCCGGACTCCCCGAGGGTGCCGACGTCGTGCACGGTGCGGGGATCATCCACCCGCGGGTCGTCGCCGACTTCACCCGGGTGAACGCGCAGGGCACGCGGTACATGGTCGACGTCGCCCGGACCTCCGGGGTCCGTCGGTTCGTGCACGTGTCCTCGAACAGCCCGTTCGGCACGAACCCGGTGCCCGGCGAGACGTTCCGCAACCAGGAGCCGTACCACCCGTACCTCGGGTACGGGACCTCGAAGATGCAGGGCGAGCTCGCCGTGCTCGCCGGCGTCGAGGCCGGGCTCGACGCGGTGATCGTGCGGCCGCCGTGGTTCTACGGACCGTTCCAGCCCGAGCGCCAGACCACCTTCTTCACCCTCGTCCGCACCGGCCGGTTCCCGATGTTCGCCGGCGGCCGGCAGCGCCGGTCGATGGTGTACGTCGACAACCTCGTCCAGGGGGTGCTGCTCGCCGAACTCACCGAGGGCGTCACCGGAGGCGGGTACTGGATCGCCGACGCCCGACCGTACGAGGTGCGCGAGATCGTCGACACCGTGCGGCGCGCCCTGACCGACGAGGGGTACGCGGTGTCCGGCCGCCCGCGTTCGCTCCCCATCGGCATCGCGCGCGCGGCCGAGACCGCCGACCGGATGCTGCAGCGGGTCGGGCGCTACCAGCAGCAGGTGCACGTCCTCGGGGAGATGGGCCACTCCATCGCGTGCGACATCTCGGCGGCCCGAGCCGACCTCGGCTACGCCCCCGAGATCGAGCTGTACGAGGGGATGCGACGCAGCATCCGGTGGTGTCGCGATCAGGGGATCCCGCTGTGACCGTCTCGCTCGTCACCGGCGGCAGCGGCTACTTCGGCATGCTCATGGTCGAACGCCTGCGCCGCGCCGGCCACACGGTGCGGGTCCTCGACCTCAACGACGCCGACGACCGGCCCGCCGAGGTCGAGTTCCTGCGGGGCGACGTGCGGGACCCCGAGGTCGTGCACGCGGCGGTCGCCGACGTCGACCTCGTGTTCAACAACGTGGCCCAGGTGCCGCTCGCGAAGGACCCCGAACTCCTCACGACCGTGAACGTCGACGGCACTCGCAACCTCCTCGCCGCGGCACTCGAGCACGGGGTGCGCAAGGTCGTGCACACCTCGTCGAGCGCGGTGTTCGGCATTCCGCAGTCCAACCCGGTGTTCCCGGACACGCCCCCGAGGCCGGTGGAGGCGTACGGGCGGGCCAAGGCCGAGGCCGAGGGCCTCTGCCACGCATTCACCGAGCAGGGCCTCGACGTCACGATCGTCCGGCCGCGCACGATCCTCGGGCACGGCCGGCTCGGCATCTTCGGCATCCTGTTCGACTGGATCGCCGACGGGGCCGACGTCTTCGTGCTCGGCGACGGATCGAACACCTACCAGTTCGTGCACGCCGACGACCTCGCCGAGGTCTGCCTGCTGGCGGCGCAGCGCCCCGGACCGATGATCGTGAACGCCGGTACCGACCGGTTCGACACGATGCGGGGGACCCTCGAGGCGGTGTGCGCGGACGCCGGGACGGGCAGCCGCGTGCGCTCGCTCCCGGCGCGTCCGGCCTCGTTCGCGATGCAGGCGGCGGCCCGACTCCACCTCGCCCCGTTCGCGCCGTACCACTGGATCATGTACTCGCGATCACTGTGGTTCGACATCGCGCACGCACAGGACGCGCTCGGGTGGCAGCCCCGGTTCTCGAACGCCGAGGCCATGATCGACTCGTACCGATGGTTCCTGTCGCACCGGCATGACACGGTGTCACAGGCCGCGTCCCACCACCGCTCGACCGCGAGACAGGGTGCGCTGCGAGCCCTCAAGTCCGCCACCCGGCTGCTGCCTCGGGCCGACCGACGTGCGGGCTAGCATCGGGCCCGCCCTAAGGGAAGCCGTGACGCGACGCAACCACTCCACGAGCAATGACGCCTACGCATCCGCGTACGACGCGGCGGCGAAACGCGACCTCGGGTTCATCGCACTCTTCGCTGCCGCGCTGCTGATCTGTTTCGCGATCTTCGACGCGTTCGTCCACGGCGAGGATCACCTCGCGGCGCGGCTCAGCACCTCGCTCGTACCCGCCGCATTGCTGACAGGGCTCGCGTACTGGGCTCGACACCGACTCCCGGCCCGGATGGCGCCGTGGGCCGTCGCCGTCGCCGGCCTCATCACCCTCAGCGGTCCGCTGGCCACGGTGGCCCTCACCGATCACGCGAGCGATCTCGGCTACGCCATGCTCGTCATCGGAGCGGTGGGTGCCGTTACGTACCGGCGACGGCCGTACTGGACGTTCACAGTCCTCGCGCTCGTGATGTACACGGCAACAGCAGCCACAGCGCCGGTGAGCGAGGACACCCTCACCGATTGGCTCGGCACCGGGTTGATGGCCGCAGGACTCGGGGCCGCGCTCTTCACGGCCCGCCGCCACACGGTGCGATCGATGGCGGATGTGAACGAACGCCTCACGTTCATGGCCGACCACGACGTGCTCACGGGACTCGTCAACCGTCGCGGGCTCGAGACGGCCGGCCCCACGGTCCTCGCGCTCGCCCGTCGCGAGGGCCGCACCGTGTTCGCAGCGTTCGTCGACATCGACCGGCTCAGCGAGATCAACAACGACTACGGACACGGCTCGGGGGACGAGGTCATCCGGACCGTCGCGGACGCGCTGCGCGACACCGTGCGCGAGGCGGACGTCGTCGCACGGTGGGGCGGCGACGAGATCGTGCTCGTCGGCATCGGCGAGGGCCCCGACCCGCACCGCATCGAGGAGGCCGTGCGCGACCATGCGGTCCGCAACTCCGCCGTGCCCGGGTGGGACGGCCAGGTGAGCGTCGGCGTCACCGCACTCCCGTCGAGCGACACCACCTTCGAAGCGCTCGTCCTGAGCGCCGACAGCGCAATGTACGACCGGCGCGGTCGGCGTCGCAGCGGCGCCGCCTGACACCCTCCGCGGTATTCGGCGGCCGCGGACCGCCCGCGTCGCCACGGAGCGTGGTGTGTGGCACAGGACACGCCGCAGGTCCCCCCATTCCCGGCCGGCGTCCGTCATAGTGCGAACCGTGGAAACCACCCTCGCCGAGTTGGTCGTCGCCGACGCGCTCGTCCGGTCGTACCCGACCTGGACCGACGAGAACGGTACGAACGTCCAACAGCTCGCACAGATCGCGATCCGAGCGCTCGCCGAGCAGGGTCTCCTCACCGCACCGGCCGAGGGCGACCGCATCGAGATCCTCGACGCCAGCCACTCCGGCGCCTCGCGCTGACCCGCCGCACCCCCGGCGACGACCGCCACGCCGCTCACCATCGGGCCTGCGCCCGCTCCCACCGGCTGGCCGGGGCTCACAGGGCACCGGGTACACTCGCCGGGCCCGGAGGGACCTGCGCCCGTAGCTCAGTAGGACAGAGCGACCGCCTTCTAAGCGGTGGGTCGGAGGTTCGAGTCCTCCCGGGCGCGCGAGAACCGATCCGCCGAGGCGGGTCGCATGGTGGCCGTAGCTCAGTTGGCTAGAGCGCCGGGTTGTGGTCTCGGAGGTCGGGGGTTCGAAACCCCTCGGTCACCCCACTCGACGCCCCCTCATCCGAGGGGGCGTCGTCGCGTCCGGGCCCGTCAGGCGTCGAGGACCGCCCGCAGTCCGGCCGGCAGGTCCCGGTGGGCGAACGTGTAG
>JBEAXD010000066.1:0-9506 GCA_041159995.1 Actinomycetota bacterium
GGTGGCCACGCCGCCGACGCGCTCGCCATCGGCCTGGGCGCGGTCGCCATCCTCACGGGTCTCGCGCTCGCGACCGATCTCGCCGGCCCGTTCGGGGCGGCCTGCCAGTCGGTCATCACCCTGCTCGCCGGGCGCGGTGCCTTCCTCGTCCCGGCCGTCTGCGTGGCCGTCGCGGTGCACCTCCTGCGCCAGCGGCACGTGCAAGCGGCCGACGGATCCGCCGAGGGCGAGCAGGCCGAGGTCCTGCGCGCCAACGGCGGCCTCCTCGGCGCGATCGTGGCGACCCCGCTGCACGCGGTGCTCGGCACCGTCGGTGCCGCGGTCGTGCTCGTGGCCCTCGTCGCGCTCGGCGCCCTCGTCGCGACCGGCACCCCCTTGGCCCGCGTCGTCGCCATGGTCGGCGCCGCGTGGCGGTCGTTCGCGGGTCACGCGAACCGGTTCCTCGAACTCGACGGCGGGAGCGAGGAGGACGAGCCCGAGGTCGAGCCCGAGCCCGCCCCGAAGCCGACCCGCGCCCGGCGGGCCACGGTCGAGACGATGGAGCCGGTCGAGCCGACGGCGGTCGAGCCGGAGCCGGAACCCGAGCCGATCGAGGTCCTGGACGAGATCGAGGAGTACGAGGAACCCGAGGTCGTGGTGCCCGAACTCGTCGACGACGAGGACCCGGAACCCGCGATGGCGGTGAGCGCCCCGGCGCACACCGACTGGGTGCTCCCGTCCGTCGACCTGCTGCGGCGTTCACAGCACAAGGAGATGGACACCCGCGCCATCGAGGCGAGCGGTGCCGTGCTCGAGCAGACGCTCAAGGACTTCGGGGTCGACGCCCAACTCGTCGGCATGACGGTGGGGCCGACCGTCACCCGCTACGAACTCGAGCTCGCGGCCGGTGTGAAGGTCAACAAGGTGACGGGGCTGAGCCACGACATCGCGTACGCGATGGCCAGCGCCGACGTGCGGATCCTCGCGCCGATCCCCGGTCGTTCGGCGATCGGCGTCGAGGTCCCGAACAAGCAGCGTCAGCTCATCACGCTCGGCGACATCCTCGCGTCCGAGGAGGCCGCCCGAGCCACCCATCCGCTCGAGGTGGGCTTGGGGCGCGACATCGCGGGCCGGTCGATGATGCTCAACCTCGCGACGATGCCGCACCTGCTCATCGCGGGTGCCACGGGAGCGGGCAAGTCCTCGTGCATCAACTCGATCATCACGTCGATCCTCGTCCGGGCGACCCCGGACGAGGTGCGGCTCATCCTCGTCGACCCGAAGCGGGTCGAACTGGGTCAGTACAACGGCCTCCCGCACCTGCTCACCGAGGTCGTGGCCAACCCGAAGAAGGCGGCGAACGCCCTCGAGTGGTGCGTGCGCGAGATGGACATGCGCTACGAGCTCCTCGCCGAGGTCGGTGTGCGCGACATCACCGGGTACAACGCGATGTTCGACCGCGGCGACCTCCCCACCGCGGAGAACCCGGATCCCCACGGCGGACGGAACTACGAGCGCCTGCCCTTCATCCTCATCGTGGTCGACGAGCTCAACGACCTCATGATGGTGGCCGCCCGCGATGTGGAGAACAGCATCTGCCGCATCGCCCAGATGGCCCGCGCGGTCGGCATCCACCTGATCATCGCGACCCAGCGTCCGTCCGTGGACGTCATCACCGGCGTCATCAAGGCCAACGTGCCGAGCCGCCTCGCGTTCAGCGTCACGAGCATCGCCGACTCCCGGGTCATCCTCGACCAGGCCGGGGCCGAGAAGCTCATCGGACAGGGCGACATGCTCGCCGCGCCCGCGGCGGGCAAGCCCGCCCGCGTGCAGGGTTCCTGGGTCGACGAGGAGTGCGTCCGCAAGGTCGTGGCCCACTGGAAGCGTCAGGTCACCGAGGTCCAGTACGTCGAGGGCGTGCAGGGTTCCGACGAGGCCGCAGGTGGCGGTGGCGCCGGGTACGACGACGACGACAACGACGACCTCCTCGTGCAGGCGATGGAACTCGTGGTGCGCAGCGGTCTCGGCAGCACGTCGATGCTGCAGCGCAAGCTGCGCGTCGGCTTCGCCCGAGCGGGTCGCCTCATGGACCTCCTCGAGCGCAAGGGCGTCGTCGGGCCGAGCGAGGGCTCGAAGGCCCGCGCCGTGCTCATGACGGTCGAGGAGTTCGAGGAGATGCACTCGCGCGCCTGACCGCTCCCGGCACCACGCGCCGTCGTCACTAGGATGCGGCGCATGTCGGAGCGCTTCTTCGTCGAGACGCTCGGCTGCCCCAAGAACGCCGTCGATTCCGACAAGGTCACCGCGACGCTGCTCGCCGACGGACTCGAGGCGGTCGATGCGCCCGAGGACGCCGACCTCGTCGTGGTCAACACCTGCGCCTTCATCGAGGCGGCCCGGCAGGAGTCGATCGACACCGTGCTCGCGCTCAGCGATCGTCGCCGCGCCGGGGCGCGCCTCGTCGTCACCGGGTGCATGGCCGAGCGGTACGGCGACGAGTTGGCCGCGGCCCTCCCCGAGGTCGACGCGGTCGTCGGCTTCGCGGGGGAGGGGGCGATCGCCGGAGTGCTCGGCCGGCCGACGTCGGGGGTTCGTGACCTCCTCGATCTGCCACGTCCGGCGCCGCGGGCTCCGTGGGCGTACCTGAAGGTCGCCGAGGGCTGCGACCGGGCCTGCGCCTTCTGCGCGATCCCGTCGTTCCGGGGGGCGCAGCGATCCCGCACCCCGGCCTCCATCCTCGCCGAGGCTCGGGACCTCGTGGCCGGCGGCGTGGCCGAGATCGTGCTCGTCGCCCAGGACCTCGCGTCCTACGGCCGCGACGTCGGTACGCCCGGCGCGCTCGCGCCCCTGCTGCGCGAACTCGACACGCTCGCCGCCGACGGGCTCGCGCGGATCCGGCTCCTGTACCTGTACCCGTCCGAGGTGCGGGATCCGCTCGTGGCGACGATGCTGGAACTCGCCACGGTCGTGCCCTACTTCGACCTCTCGCTCCAGCACGCGTCCGCCCCGCTGCTGCGGCGCATGAAGCGGTGGGGGAACGGCGAGAAGTTCCTCACGGCCATCGACGCGATCCGGACCCAGGTCCCCGAGGCCGCGTTCCGGTCCTCCTTCATCGTCGGGTTCCCCGGGGAGACCGAGGCCGACCACGCCGAACTGCTCGACTTCCTCGGGGCGGCGGCGCTCGACTGGGCCGGGCTCTTCGCGTTCTCGCCCGAGGACGGCACCGCCGCAGTCGATCTGGACGGCACGGTCGAGGACGCCCTCATCGCGGAGCGGTTGCGGGAGTGCTCCGCGGTGCAGGACCCGATCACCGCGGCGGCCCGAGATGCACTCGTGGGCACCGAGGTCGAGGTGCTCGTCGACGCCACGGAGTCCGGCGACGCCCTCGGTCGGACCTGGCGGGAGGCGCCCGAGATCGACGGTGTCGTGCGGATCCCGCAGGCCTTCGCCCGGCCCGGTGCGTTGGTCACCGCCACCGTCATCGAGGCGCTCGGCCCGGACCTCGTCGCCGACCCGGTGCGCGCCGGAGCGGGATCGTGAGCCCCGAGATCGAACGCGGCGAGCTGCGCACGCGGTTCGGGCCGGGTGCGATCCGCACGCCCGCGAACCTCATCACCATCGGGCGGCTCGTGCTCGCGGTCCCGACGCTGTTCCTCATCGTCGAACTCGGATCCTCCTGGGTCACGGTGGCGCTGTGGTTCGTCCTCTCGGTCACCGACGGCCTCGACGGTTGGTTGGCCCGGCGCGACGGCACGACGCGCGCCGGTGCCTTCCTCGACCCGCTCGCCGACAAGTTCCTCGCCGTGGGCGGGTTCAGCGCGCTGGCGATCCGGGGCGACACCTCGTGGATCCCGGTCGCGATCATCGCCGGCCGCGAGGTCGCGATCTCCCTCTACCGTTCCTACGAGGGCCGACGCGGCGTGTCCCTGCCGGCCCGGCAGCTCGGCAAGTGGAAGACCTTCGTCCAGATGTGCGCCATCGGGTTCGTGCTCCTGCCCTTCACGGCCGACGCGCTGGGCCTGCAACGCACGGTCATCTGGCTCGCCGTGGCCCTCACCGTGGTCTCGGCGCTCGACATCGTCGTGGCGGCCCGCCGCCGGACCACCTGAGGAGCCCCATGCGCTGTGACGTCCTCGCCATCGGCACCGAGTTGCTGCTGGGCCAGATCGTCGACACGAACTCGTCCTGGATCGGCGAGCAGCTCGCCGCGGCCGGCATCGACACGCTCGAGCACCGCAAGGTCGGGGACAACCTCGACCGGGTCGTGCGCTGCATCCGCTCGATGCTCGAGGTGTCCGACGCGCTCATCATGTGCGGGGGCCTCGGGCCGACGCCCGATGACCTCACCCGCGAGGCGATCGCCGAGGTCATGGGCGTCCCGCTCGAACGCCGCGAGGAACTCGTGGAGTGGATCGCGAACCTCTTCGGCGGTCGCGGTCGCCCGATGCCCGAGAACAACCTCCGACAGGCCGACGTGCCGGTCGGGGGCGACGTCATCCCGAATCCGATCGGGACCGCGCCCGGTCTGCGCTGCGAGGTGGACGGCAAGGTGATCTACGCGGTGCCCGGGGTGCCGTACGAGATGCACCGGATGGTGCACGAGCACGTGCTGCCCGACCTGCTCGAACGGTCGGGTGAGCGCGCGGTCATCGTGAACCGGTCCCTGAAGACCTGGGGTGCCTCGGAGTCCGGGCTCGCCGAGATGATCGCCGAGCAGGTCGACGAGCAGTCGAACCCGTCGATCGCGTTCCTCGCCCGCGGCATCGAGGGGATCGTGGTGCGGCTCACCGCCAAGGCCCCGACGGTCGAGGCGGCCGAGGCGCTCATCGCGCCCGAGGAGGCGCGGCTGCGGGCCACGATCGGGGACCTCATCTTCGGGATCGACGAGGAGACGATGGAGCACGCGGTGCTCGGCCGCCTCGAAGCCCGGGGTTGGACGCTCGGCGTCGCGGAATCCCTCACCGGCGGGCTCATCGGCTCCCGGCTCGCCAACGTGCCCGGAGCCAGCCGCACGTTCCGGGGCACGATCGGTTCGTACGCCACCGACGTGAAGCGCTCGGTGCTCGGGGTCACGGCCGAGCGGGTCGTGAGCGCCGAGTGCGCGCAGCAGATGGCCGAGGCGGCCCGGGATGTGCTCGGGGCCGACGTCGGCATCGCGGTGACCGGCGTGGCCGGGCCCGGGGAGCAGGACGACGAACCGGTCGGGACCGTGTGGTTCGGGCTCGCGATCCCGGGTGTGCCGACCGAGACCGTGAGCACGCGCCTGCCCGGGGATCGGGAGCGCATCCGACAGTTCTCCACGATCTCGGTGCTCAACCTGCTGCGGATGCGGCTCGACGCACTCGCGTGATCGAGGGGGCGCTGCGGCGCGCCTTCGTGGCGGTCCTGCCGCCGCCGCCGGTCATCGACACGATCGCCGCGCTCGTCCCGCACGATCCCGCCCGGCGGGACGCCCGGCGGATGCGCTGGACGCATCGGGACCGTTGGCACGTCACGGTGGAGTTCCTCGGGCGCGTCGATGACGGTGCCGCGCTCGCGGCCGCGTTGCGCGACGCCGTCGTCGCGCTCCCGCCGTTCGCGCTCCGCCTCCGCGGGGCCGGCGCGTTCCCCGAGCCGAAGCGCAGCGAGGTGTTCTGGCTCGGTGTGGACGATCCCGACGGCGGCCTGCGCCGCGCCCATGCCGCCGTCGTCGGCGCAGCGCGTGACTGCGGTGTCCGGGTCGTCCCGCCGCCGTTCACCCCGCACCTCACGCTCGCGTACCTGCGCCGGCGGACCGACCTGCGCCCCGACGTCGCAGCGCTCGACGGCGTGGCCGTGGGGGAGGCCTGGATGGTCGGAGCCCTGGCCCTCCTCGAGTCGGATCCGAGCCGGCGGGAGACCCCATCGGGCCCGTACCACCTCGTCGCGCCGCTCCCACTCGGCGGCTGATCCGGCCCGGAGGGCGGTCCAGCCGGGGTGGTTCCACGGAAATGCTTGACCCGAACGGGTGTTCGGTCTAGGTTGCCGCCCACGTGAACGACACGCTTGGGATTCACCCCCGGACCGGCCCGCCGGATCCCGGGAGCGACCCGGGCGTCGAGGGATCACCCCGGCGGGCGAGGCCATCCGGGGACCGTGTCCGAGGGGGTCCATACCGTCCCGGCCGGTGACTTCCCCCAGCACCACGAGAACCGGATCAGGAACCAGAGGAACCAGGAGGACCACGGTGGAGCGAGACAAGGCACTGGAGATGGCACTCGGCCAGATCGAGAAGCAGTTCGGCAAGGGCTCGATCATGCGACTCGGCGAGCAGGCCCACGTCGGGATCGAAGCGGTCTCGACCGGGGCCCTCGCCCTCGACCTCGCCCTCGGCATCGGCGGCCTGCCCCGCGGGCGTGTCGTCGAGATCTACGGCCCGGAGTCCTCGGGCAAGTCGACCCTCGCCATGCACGTCGTCGCCGAGGCGCAGCGCAACGGTGGCGTGTGTGCCTACATCGACGCCGAGCACGCGATGGACCCGGTGTACGCGCAGGCCATCGGTGTCAACGTCGACGACCTCCTCATCTCCCAGCCGGACACCGGCGAGCAGGCGCTCGAGATCGCCGACATGCTCATCCGGTCCGGTGCGCTCGACGTCCTCGTCATCGACTCGGTGGCCGCCCTCGTGCCCCGGGCCGAGATCGAGGGTGAGATGGGCGACAGCCACGTCGGCCTGCAGGCCCGCCTCATGAGCCAGGCCCTGCGCAAGCTCACCGGCAACCTCAACAAGTCCCGCACGATCTGCGTCTTCATCAACCAGCTGCGCGAGAAGATCGGCGTGATGTTCGGTTCGCCGGAGACCACGCCGGGCGGCCGGGCGCTGAAGTTCTACTCCTCGGTCCGCCTCGACATCCGCCGCATCGAGGCCATCAAGGACGGCACCGAGGTCGTCGGCAACCGCACCCGGGTCAAGGTCGTGAAGAACAAGGTCGCCCCGCCCTTCCGGCAGGCCGAGTTCGACATCATGTACGGCCGGGGCATCAGCCGTGAGGGTTCGCTCCTCGACGTGGGCGTCGAGCTCGGCGTCATCAAGAAGTCCGGCGCCTGGTTCACCTACGAGGGCGAGCAACTCGGGCAGGGTCGGGAGAACGCCAAGAACTTCCTCTCCGAGAACCTCGACATGATGGTCGAGATCTCCGAGAAGGTGCGCGTCGCCTCCGGCATCGACGAGGAGCCTGGCTTCGACATCACCGACGACGAGCCCATCGAGGTGGACATCGACGGGTGATCCACCGGATCGACCGTCGATGAGGGATCCCCGGCGGACGTCCGGCGTCGGAGGCCGGCGCGGGACGGGCTGATCCGAAGGGTCGCTCGTACCGCCTGCAGGAACGTGCACGGTCCGGTCCCCGGACGCCCTCGTGGCGCCGGGAGACCGGGCCGTCGCCGCGTCAGGGGATCCGATCAGAACAGCCCGCGCAGGATCGCCGCCACCCCCGCCACGAAGGCGAGGGAGAGCACCGCGCTGCGGAGGTGGGTCGAACGGACCCGCCGTGCGAGCGGGCGCGAGATCGCGTACCCGAGGCCCACCGCCGGCAGCATCGCGATCGCGAACACCACCTGGTGCCGGGTGAGCTGTCCGCCGATCGCGAGGGCGGCCGCCGACATGGCGCTCCCGACGATGAAGGCCACGGCGAGCGTCGCCCGTAGGCGCGGCCCGGCGTGGTGCTGGTACAGCAGGGCGAGGGGTGGTCCGTCGACCGCCGCCGTCGTGCCCATGACCCCGGCCGCGAAGCCCGCTGCGCTCGCCTCACCCGGGGTGATCTCGGCCGGGGCCCGGAAGCGGAGCAGGGCCACGCCGAGGACGATCGCGATCCCCACGGCGACGAGCAGTGCCGACTGCGACACGAGGCTCACGATCACGACCCCGACGACGGTGCCCGGCACCCGCATGGCGATGACCCAGCGCAGCCCGGCCCGGTCGATCTCGTGGCGCTCACGTACTGCGATCGCCAGCGACAGGGGCACGCCCAAGAGCACGAACGCCCCGGGCACCGCGCCGGGATCGATGATCGCGACGAGGGGGACGGCGAGGAGGTTGAGGCCGAGGCCGACGACGCCCTGCGCGGTCGCGCCGAAGGCCACGAGAGCGAGGCAGGCCGTCCACTCCAGGATGGTCAGGTCCACGCCGCGTCCCCCCGTTCGGCCCGGAGGCCGATCGTAGGGGAGCCGTAGACTCGGGCCCCGTGACCGACCCCACGCCGCGACGCTTCCTCGTGCGCACCTTCGGGTGCCAGATGAACGAGCACGACTCCGAGCGCATCGCGGGCCTCCTCGCCGCCGACGGCATGGAGCCCACGGACGACCTCGAGGCGGCCGACGTGGTGGTGCTCAACACCTGCTGCATCCGCGAGAACGCCGATAACCGCCTCTACGGCACGCTCGGCCACCTCAAGTCGTTGAAGGACCGTCGTCCCGACCTCCAGATCGCGGTCGGCGGTTGTCTGGCCCAGAAGGATCGCGACCTCGTGGTGGAGCGGGCCGGACACGTCGACGTCGTGTTCGGCACCCACAACCTCGCGAACGCGCCGGCCCTCCTCGCGGAGGCCCGCCGGACGGGGGAGGCGCTCGTCGAGATCCTCGAGGAGCACGAGGTGTACCCCTCGGCCCTGCCCGCCCGGCGCGAGGTCGACCATGCAGCCTGGGTGACCATTCAGATCGGATGCGACAACTCCTGCGCGTTCTGCATCGTGCCCAGCGTGCGCGGCTCGGAGGTCAGTCGACGCATGGGTGACATCGTCCACGAGGTCGAATCCCTCGTGGCCGACGGCGTGAGCGAGGTCACGCTCCTCGGTCAGAACGTCAACTCCTACGGTCGCGACCTCGGGGCCGCCCAGTACTCGCCGCAGTTCGCCGACCTGTTGCGCGCGGTCGACGCGATCGACGGCATCCGACGGGTGCGGTACACCTCGCCGCATCCGAAGGACCTCCGGCCCGAGACGATCGCGGCCATGGCCGAGTGCGCGTCGGTCTGCGAGCACCTGCACCTGCCGCTGCAGGCCGGTTCCGATCGCACCCTCGCCCGTATGCACCGCGGGTACACCGCCGAGCGCTACCTCGAGCGCCTCGCCGCCGCGCGCGCGGGCATCCCGGACCTCGCGGTGACCACCGACATCATCGTGGGTTTCCCCGGCGAGACCGAGGACGACTTCGAGCGCACCCTCGAGGTGGTCGCGGAGGCCGACTACGACGCGGCCTACACCTTCATCTTCTCGCCCCGCCCCGGGACCGAGGCGGCCGGCATGGTGGAGGACTTCGTCGCGCCCGAGGTCGCGGCCGAGCGCATGGCCCGGCTCACCGCGGTCGTCGAGGCCTCTGCGCTCGCCCGCCACGCGGCTCGCGCCGGGCGCACCGAGGAGGTCCTCGTCGAGGGGCCCTCGAAGAAGGACCCGGCCGTGGTCGCCGCCCGCACCCGGCAGTCGAAGCTCGTCCACTTCACCGCCCCCGAGGGCATCGCGCTCCCGCCGGGCACCTATGCCGAGGCCCGCATCACCCGTGGCGCCCCGCAC
>JBEAXD010000067.1:0-2501 GCA_041159995.1 Actinomycetota bacterium
CCGTTGATCTCTTCGCCAACGCCGGATGCCCTGATGTCATCGTCGACGTCGTCGGCTCGTTCTCCGGCGGTTCACCCGCGGGCGGAGGATTCACCGGCATCACGCCGTTCCGGGCCTACGACAGCCGGGCCGGTGACGGATGCGTCGGTGCCTCGCGTGTCATACCCATCCAGAGCGTGGTGCCGGGGATCCCGGTGTCGGCGACAGCCGTTGCGCTCAACCTCACCGTGGTCACTCCGCGCGCCGCCGGGTACCTCACGGCCTACCCGACGGGGGTCGGACGTCCGAACGTCTCCACCCTCAACTACGTGCCCGGCCAGGTCGTGCCGAACGGATCCCTGTTGAAGCTCGGCAATGGAGGGCAGATCACGGTGTTCGCGAACGCCGGATGTCCTGACGTCGTGATCGACGTGGTCGGCTGGTTCGCCAGCGGCACCGCAGTGCTCGGCGGGTTCGTTGGGATCACGCCGGCCCGGATCCTCGACACCCGCAGCGGAGCGGCCTGTGCGCTCAACCCGACGACGAGTGCCCAGGTCGCGGGCGGGAACGACGTCAGCGGCGCACCGACGGGCGTGCCTGCGAACGCGAGTGCCGTCGCCCTCAACGTGACCGCGGTGGCCGGCTTCGTTCCCGGCTACATCACGGCGTTCCCGGCGGGCGTCGCCGCTCCGACCGCGTCGACGGTCAACTACCGGGCCGGCCAGGTCGTCCCGAACGGTGCGCTCGTGAAGGTGGGGTCGTTCGCCGCCGATTCGTTCACCACGAACGGCGGGTGCCCGAACGTCGTGGTGGACATCAACGGGTACTTCGCCGGCTGACCCACCGGGGTTCCCGTGCCCTCGGCGTGACCGGCTAGCGTGCCCGATTCGTCCGGACCGGATCGGGAGCACGCCGTGGCCACGACCTCGTTCATCACATCCTGCGCCGAGGTGCGCCCGGCGGGCCGGAAGGGCCGAGGGGTCTTCGCGAACCAGCGCATCGCCGCCGGCACGACCGTGGCGGCGTTCGGTGGTTCGATGGTGCACCGGGATCAGTTCGAGGCCGAGCCCGAGTACCGCCGTACCCATTCGCTGCAGATCGACACCGACCTCTTCCTCCTCTGCCCCGAGCAGGAGGAGCCGGCCGATCTCTTCAACCACTCGTGCGAGGCGAACTGCGGCATCGGGGGCAACATCCTCGTGGTTGCGATGCGCGACATCGAAGCCGGCGAGGAGCTCACCTTCGACTACGCGATGTCCGACGACGACGACTACGACGAGTTCGTGTGCGCGTGCGGCGAACCCACGTGCCGGGGGCTCATCACCGGGGCTGACTGGCGGCGCCCGGAACTGCAGGTGAAGTACCACGGCTGGTTCTCGACCTACATCGCGCGCCGGATCGCCGCCGACGCCGAGAGCCGGGGCTGATCCAGGCCGGCGCCGGAGGGGTATCCACCGGATGCCCACCGGTCATCCCTACGATCTCCCGCCGACGGGCGTGGCCCGGCGGGAGGGAACCATGAACGACAAGCTCCGCATCGGTATCGCCGAGGCGATCGGCACGGCCATCCTGGTGATCGGGGGACCGGGCACTGCGATCCTTGCGACCGGATACTTCTCGGGGGCCACGAAGTCGGTGCTGATCCTCGGGGTCGCGCTGGCGTTCGGACTCTCGCTGCTCGTGGCCGCCTACGCCATCGGGAACATCTCCGGCTGCCACATCAACCCGGCGGTGACCCTCGGCCTGTGGGCGATCAAGAAGACCGAGGGCGCGCTCGTCCCCTTCTACATCGTGGGACAGGTGGTCGGCGGCATCCTCGGGGGAGCGGTCATCTTCGTGATCGCCCGGTCCAGCGAGATCGCGTGGACGGCCAATCAGACCGGATTCGCCTCCAACGGCTTCGGGACGCACTCCCCGGGCCGCTTCTCCCTCGGTGCAGCCATCATCGCCGAGATCGTCTTCACCGCCGTCTTCATCTTCATCATCGCCAGCACCACCCGGAAGTCGATGGCGCCGGGTATGACCGGGGTGGTCGTGGGTCTGACCCTCACCCTGATCCACCTCATCTCGATCCCGATCGACAACACCTCGGTGAACCCGGCCCGTTCGATCGCGACCGCCGTCTTCCAGCGCGGGTGGGCCCTCGAGCAGTTGTGGGTGTTCATCGTCTTCCCCATCGTGGGCGGCCTCATCGGCGCGCTCGCGTGGCGGGCGATCGTCCCGCCGGAGGACGCCTGACCCGGTCCTGCCCCCTCCCGTCGCCCTACGCTGCGACGGACGGATCCGAGGGTCGGTGAGGAGCGAACGTGGAGAAGCTGATCTACCTGGTCTGGGGAGCACCCGGCTCCGAGCCCCGGGATCACCACCGGATCCTCATCGACGAGGTGGCACCACGCCTCCTCGCCCTCGACCCGCTGCAGCTGTGGATGCAGGTCGACGATGCGGACGCCGATGTGCCGGTGCCCCTCCCGGCGCCGGCGGGGGAGCACCTCCCGATGGGCCTCGTGTCGATCTGGTTGCCC
>JBEAXD010000075.1:0-11384 GCA_041159995.1 Actinomycetota bacterium
AGCGTCGCCTGCGCCGTCGTGGTGAGGTCGGTGAGCACGGTGGCGACGGCCGCCGAACGCTCCGTCCGGAGCCGATCCGTCACCACGGCGTAGTCGACCTTCACGAGCGGGTAGGCGGCCGGGTCCGTCGCGCCGGGGTTCGGCTCGAGCGTCCCCGCTGCGGTCGTGCGCATCGCTGCGAATCCGGCGCCGATCGACGCGTCGTCCGGGGCCACGGCGACGCCGGCCCGGTTCACGAGGCGGGCCGTCGCGAGTCCGTACCGGCGGGCCGTCGGCAGATCGACCACTCCGATGAAGCCGTAGTAATCGGGCGATGTCGTCGCACCGTCAGCGGGCCGCACCCCGTAGAACACCCGGCGTGCCACCTCGCGCTGACCCGTGCGCGGGAGGTAGGACCCGGTGGCCGAGCGGCTCTCGAACGTGTCCGTCGGGTACGGGACCCCGCGCCAGGCGGAGTTCACCTCGATGCCGCGCGGGTCGGCGCCGTCGAGGAAGGCGCGGGCGGCCGCGTCCTCCTGCAGCCAGGTGGTCACGATCGTGGTGTCCGCGTTCGCCTCGGCGCGCACGAGCGGCTGTGACGGCGCGAACGCGGGCCAGCGGACGCTCGGGTTGAGCTCGCGCAGCTCGGGGTCCGAGTAGAAGGTGTCGAGACGCGAGTCCGAGATGATGCGGGCGACGAGGCGCGGCGAGAGGACCAGGTCCGGGATCTGCTGTCCGGTCGTCGGGTTGCGCAGGTTGTGCACGACCGCCACGGCGGTGAGGTCGATCGGGGCGTACCGCACCCGGGTGGTCGACGGGTGCGCCGCGAGTTCGGCCGGGGTGATCGGCAACGAGGTGACGCCGAAGTCGACCTGCTCCTCGAGCATGGCGAGACGGCCCTCGTTGGAGGAGGACTCCGTGACGTCCATGATCACCGGATCCGCACCGGTGCAGCGGGTGCTCGCGACGCGGTACAGGAGCGGGATCGAGGACGCGGATCCACCGGTGCGGACGTCGAAGTCGGAGACCGTCGGGCAGTCGGCGATGCTCGGGGCGAAGCGGATGGTGGTGATCGCGTAGGCCGTGGGCAGGGCACCCGGCACGATCGGGGTCCCGGTGTTCTCGTACGCGAGGAGGGAGCAGGGTCGGGTGCTCGAACACCCGAGTTCGGGGAGGTCGAGCGCGCCGCGGACCTCGAAGTTCGTCCGGCCGGTGCCGTCGGCCCCGGTGATCGCACCCGTCACCTGGTTGCCGTCGTCGGCGTTCGGGAACGCCTGGTTCGTGAAGCAATCGGCGAGTGAGGTCGGGTTCTCGCGGCACTGGACGACGTTCACCGTGTACTGACCGGTGGATCGCCGGGTGGGTCGGAAACCGGTCCAGGAGACCGTGACGACCTGGGTGCCCAGTTCGGTCGCGGGGCCCGCGGCGACCGCGCGCCCGTCGACCCCGGTGTCGGCGGCGCCGATGCCGGTCGGGACGGCGATGCTGGTGGCGGCGATGGTGAGGACGGCCCCGACGGTGAGGGCGCGGCGGACGAACGGCGACATCGGGGACCTCACAGCGCGGCGGGGAAGAGGGGGGCGGCGCGTTCGAACACCCACCACGTGGCGGCGACGAGCACCGGAACGGCGACGAGGTAGGCGGACCACGGGCGCCACCGGATGGCGAGCCAGGTGGCACCGAGGGCGGCGGCCAGGAGCGCCGCGAGGGCGAGGACGAGCACGCCCATGCCCGAACCGTCCCCGGCGAGTCCGGTCTCGGCCGCCTCGACCCGCCGGACGTGCGGGGTCGAGGCGACGGGATCGCTCGTCAGCCGGGCCCGGGCCACGAGGTACCGCGAGGCGCTGCGGGGCGGGTCGGCGGTGAGCAACGTGAGCTCGCCGCGGCGGCTGGTCGTCGCGAACACCGTGGCGTCGTCGGCCGCGGCCGTCGTCACCTCGGTCACCCGGTACCGGGCCCGGCCCTGGCCCGTCACGACGCCGATCGTGTCCCCGGCCTCGAGGCGGTCCAGATCCCGGAACGGGGCGCCGTAGGTCGTGCGCCGGGCGATGAGCACGCTGTTCCCGGCCTGACCGGGCATCGGGGTCGCCCGGACGTGGCCCGGACCACCGGCCGTGATCGAGGAGGTCGTGCCCTCGGCGACGACCTGGCGGATCCCGAGTTCGGGCACGGTGAGGATGGCGATCGGCGTGCCCGGGTCGATCCGACCGCCGATGGGAGCGGTCCCCGCAGCGAGTTCGGACCGTACGGTCCGCTCGCGGACGACCTGCTCGCGTGATGCGGTGAGACGGGATCCGAACAGCAGGAAGACCACGAAGGCGAGCAGGATCGTCGCCGCGATCCCCAACGCGGGACGGACGACGGAGCGCGCCGTCCGGGCCCGTGTGACCGCGGGTTCGGGCTCTCGGTCGGGCTCCTCGATGACCTCGATGTCGTCGTCATCGATGGCGGCGCCGACGGTCGTCGTCGTCATGGCTCCTTGAGTAGCACGGGCCGTCGGGTCGGCGGCAAGGCGCATCGCGCTGTTCAGCCAAGGTTCACCTCGTCGTCGGTCCTCGGCAAACCGCTCCTCGCCACAATGTCGGGCGTCGACGTGCGGCGGTTCCCAGACCGGACGTCGGCACGATGTGGAGCCGGCGCCCGCGATGCAACCGATCGATCCGACCATCGCCCTGGAGGGGTTCGGCCCCCGGGTCGAGGACCGTGTTCGGCCGGTGACCCGACGGAGCGGGGCCGACCGGTGGTTCCGCGGTGTCGTCACCGGTGCCGGTGCGTTCACGCTCGTGCTCATGGGCCTGATCGGCCTCTTCCTCCTCATCCGATCGTTGGACGCGCTGCGGGCCGCCGGGCCGGCGTTCCTCACCACCGCCGTGTGGGAGCCGGACGGCGGGGCGTTCGGCATCGCGGCGGTGCTGCTCGGGACCGCGCTCATCGCCGTGGTCGCGCTCTCGATGGCCGTTCCGGTGGCGATCGCCGGTTCCATCTTCATCACCGACTACGCACCGGCGCGGATGCGCACGCCGCTCATCTGGCTCGTCGACCTGCTCGCCGCGGTCCCGAGTCTCATCTACGGGCTGTGGGGTCGGGCCTACCTCCAGCCGAAGATCATCCCGATCAGCGATTGGCTCAGCGCTCACCTCGGCTTCATCCCGTTCCTCGATGCCGATCGGGCGGCCGGGTTCGCCGCATCGACCTTCGTCGCCAGCGTGGTGGTCGCCCTCATGGTCCTGCCGATCTGCACCGCGGTGATGCGCGAGGTGTTCTCGCAGGCGCCGCCCGGTGAGAAGGAGGGCGCACTCGCCCTCGGTGGGACGCGCTGGGGTGTGATCCGCACGGTGGTCATCCCGTTCGGTCGTGGCGGCATGGTCGGCGCATCCATGCTCGGCCTGGGCCGCGCGCTCGGCGAGACGATCGCGATCACCCTCATCATCTCGCCGACCTTCGACCTCGGCCGCCTCACCCGGATCCTCGAGACCGGGGGGAACTCGATCGCGTCGCTCATCGCGCTGCGCTTCTCGGAGTCCTCCTCCTTCGGCATCAGCGCGCTCATGGCCGCCGGCCTCACGCTCTTCGTCATCACCCTGCTCGTGAACGCGGCGGCGTCGATCGTCGTGGCCCGATCCCGCTCCGGCGCGGCGACGGAGATCTGACGATGGCGATCGTGGAACTCGTGCGCGAGGACGCGCCGACCGCGCGGGAGGGCGCGCGTCCGATCCGGTTCCGCCGGGTCGAGCGCAACGACGTGCTCGCCATCGGCGGCTCGGCGATCGCGGCCTCGGCACTCGCGTGGTTGCTGTTCACCCGGCTCACGGCGGCCGGGGTCAACCTCGGCATGTTCGTCGTCGGCTACCTGCTCTTCCTCCTCCTCGTGTGGGGGATCGGTCGGGAGCAGTACGACGCGGTGCGCGCCCGTGACCTCGTGGCGCGGGCGGTGTTCTGGAGCGTCGGGCTGCTCCTCATCGTGCCGATGGTGGCGATCACGGTGTACACGGTGGCCAAGGGCGTCGCCGCGCTCACCCCGAACTTCTTCCTCGAGGATCAGAGCCGGGTCGGTCCGCTCAGCCCGCCGAGCGTCGGTGGGGCATCCCAGGCGATCGTCGGCACGCTCGAGCAGGTGGGCCTGGCCACGCTCATCTCGGTGCCGCTCGGCGTGCTCGTGGCGGTGTTCCTCAACGAGGTCGGTGGTCGGCTCGCCCGACCGGTCCGGATGATCGTCGACGCGATGAGCGCGATCCCGTCCATCGTCGCCGGACTGTTCATCTTCGCCGCGTTCATCCTCGCCCTCGGCGGACAGTTGAGTGGCTTCGCGGCGGCACTCGCGCTCTCGGTACTCATGCTCCCGACCGTGACCCGCACGACCGAGGTCGTGCTGCGGCTCGTGCCGGGGGGTCTCCGGGAGGCGGGTCTCGCCCTCGGCGCCACCGAGTGGAGCACGACGCGACACGTCGTCCTCCCGACGGCCCGCAGCGGCATCGTCACCGCGGTGATCCTGGGCGTGGCCCGCGTCATCGGCGAGACCGCCCCGCTGCTGCTCACCACGCTCGGGGCCACGGCGATGAACGCCAACCCGTTCTCCGGCAAGCAGTCCGCGCTGCCGCTCTACGTCTACCGGCTGTTCCAACTCCCGCAGGAGGTCGCGATCCAGCGCGCCTGGACCGGCGCGCTCGTCCTCCTGCTCCTCGTCCTCATCCTCTTCGTCACCGCTCGAATCATCGGCGGGCGCGGGGCCGGCCACATCAGCCGGCTCCGTCGGGCCCGCCTCGCCCGGGAGGGTCTCGCATGACCGCAGTCGAATCCGACGTCATCGATCTGGGGGTGGCGGCGCAGTCCACCGCATCCGAGATCACCGCGCGCGACGTGAGCGCGTGGTTCGGTGACCACAAGGTGCTCGAGGGGGTGTCCCTCGACATGCCGAGCGCGCAGGTGACCGCGCTCATCGGTCCGTCGGGTTGCGGCAAGTCCACCTTCCTCCGCATCCTGAACCGCATGCACGAGCTCGTCCCGTCGGCGCAGCTGTCCGGCACGATCGCGCTCGACGGCACCGACATCTACCGGGGCGACATCCCGGTGACCGAGATGCGGCGCCGGATCGGGATGGTGTTCCAGAAGCCCAACCCGTTCCCGGCGATGACCGTCTCCGAGAACGTGCTGGCGGGCCTGAAGTTGTCGGGGGTCAAGGCCACCCGCTCCGAGCGTCGGGATCTGGTGGAGGACTGCCTCCAGCGGGCCGGGCTCTGGAACGAGGTCAAGAACCGTCTCGGTGCCGCGGGCGGTGCCCTCTCGGGTGGTCAGCAGCAGCGTCTGTGCATCGCGCGGGCGCTGGCGGTGAAGCCGAAGGTGCTCCTCATGGACGAGCCCTGCTCGGCCCTCGACCCGTCGAGCACGCGGCGCATCGAGGAGACGATCGCCGAGATCGCGCACGAGGTCACCATCGTGATCGTGACGCACAACATGCAGCAGGCGCACCGCGTGTCGGATCAGGCCGCCTTCTTCCTCGCGGGCGAGGGCACCCCGGGCCACATCGTGGAGGCCGGCCCGACCGAGCAGATCTTCACCGCGCCCGCCGATCCGCGGACCCTCGACTACGTGAACGGACGGTTCGGATGAGTTCCATCGGTTCCATCCGCCGTCGCATCGGTCGACTCGCGGTCGCGTTCGCATTCGTCGCCGCCGGAGTCTCCGGGGTCGCGACGCCGGCCGAGGCCGCGGTCACGGTCGACGGGGCCGGTTCGACCTGGTCCTCCATCGCCGTCTCGCAGTGGGCGGCCGACGTCGCCCGTCAGGGCCTGTCCATCAACTACCAGGCCAACGGATCGACGGCCGGGCGGGTCTTCTACTACTCCTCGCAGGTCGACTTCGCGGTGTCCGAGATCCCGTTCCAGGAGGCGAACCGGGACGCGAGCGGCACGACGACGACGAACGAGATCGCGTTGGCGGCCAAGCGTCCCTACGCGTACCTGCCGATCGTCGCCGGCGGCACCGCCTTCATGTACAACCTCGTGATCAACGGGCAGCGCTACAACGACCTCAAGCTCTCGCCCGAGACGCTGGCCCGGATCTTCACCGGTGCGATCACGAAGTGGAACGACCCGGCCATCGTGGCCGACAACCCGGGGGTGCCGCTGCCGGCGCTCACCGTGCGGCCCATCATCCGATCGGACGGATCGGGGACGTCGGCGCAGTTCACCGCGTACATGGCGAGCCAGACGCCCGCGGTGTGGCAGGCCTTCTGCCAGCGGGTCGGCCTCGGTGGCGGATGCCGCCCCACCTCGCTGTACCCCGAGTTCCCGGGGAGCACGGCCCAGCAGTTCTCCGATGGCGTCGCCGCGTTCGTGGCCGCGCCCTACAACAACGGCGCGATCACGTACGTGGAGTACGGCTACGCGAAGCAGCGGTCGTTCCCGGTCGCCTCGGTGCTGAACGCGGCGGGCTACTACGCGCAGCCGACACCGCAGGCGGTGGCGATCGCACTCCAGGGGGCACGCATCAATCCGGACGGCACCCAGATCCTCGAGGGCGTCTACCGCAACGCCGACCCTCGCGCCTACCCGGTGTCCTCGTACTCGTACATGATCGTCCCGACGACCACCGATGCGCCGTTCAGCACGGAGAAGGGCGAGGCCCTCGGGAAGTTCATCCTGTACTTCCTGTGTGCGGGTCAGCAGAAGGCGGCCCAGCTCGGGTACTCGCCCCTGCCGCGGAACCTCGTCGAGTTCGCGTTCGCCGCCGAGTCCCGGATCCCGGGTGCTCCCGCACCGCCCCCGATCACCTCGTGCGCGAACCCGACGATCACGGGTGACTTCATCACCGGCGCCGCACCCCTCCCTCCCGCCTCGGCGAAGAAGGGCGCGGCCACGGCCGGATCGGGTGGCGGGACCGCAGCGGCCGCCGGCGCGACCGGGGTCTCCGGCGTGTCGGGCGCCACCGGCGCCACGGCATCCGGTGACGTGACCGTGCTCGACGGCCAACTCCTCGCCGCCTCGCGCCCGCTCGAGGTCCCGGCCTCCTCGCAGGTGTCGGCCTGGGTCTACGCGCTCATCGTCGCGCTCCTCGCCGCGGTGGTGGCCGGTCCGCCGCTCGTGGCGATCCGGCTGCGAGCACGGCGTCGGTCGTGACGGTCGGTCCGTCGGGCCGATGCGACTGCGCCGGCGAGGTGAACCCCGGTTGACACGCCGGTGAATCCCCGCGAACCCCGGCCCGCCGCGAACGCGCCGGCCCTATCCTCCGCCCGTTCCACCCTCGCCCCGACGGAGTCCTCACGATGACCCACCGCCCCGCACGCCGCATCCGCACCGCCCTCGCCGGGGCTCTGCTCCTGGTCCCCGGAGTCGGAGGAGTGGTCGCGGAGGTCTCGTCGGTGGGGGCGGCGACCTCGGCCGGCGGGTTCGTCGGCGTCACGCCGAAGCGGCTGCTCGACACCCGCAACGCGGGGAACGGGGGTTGCGTGGCGGCGACCGAGAACGCGGGTGCCGGCCGATCCCTCACGGTCACGGGGACCTCGCCGATCTCCGGCATCGGCGACACCACGGTCCCGACGGGTGCGTCCGCGGTCGCGCTCAACGTGACGGTGGTATCGCCCAGCCTCCCCGGCTTCGTCACCGTCTACCCGACGGGCGCGGCCAAGCCGACCGCGTCGAACGTGAACTACACCGCGGGTGAGGTCGTGCCGAACGGCGTGCTCGTCAAGGTCGGCACCGGCGGTCAGATCAACCTGTTCGCCAACGCCGGATGTCCCCAGATCATCGTGGACGTCGTCGGGTACTTCGAGGGGACCACTCCGACCCAACCCGGCGGGTTCAACGGGATCACACCGAAGCGACTGCTCGACACCCGCAACGCCGGCAACGGCGGCTGCGTGGCGGGGGACCGAGCGCTGCAGGTGACCGGGACCTCGACGATCCCCGGCGTCGGTGATACGACCGTCCCGTCCGACGCGGCGGCCGTGGCACTCAACGTCACCGTCGCCGGTCCGACGCTGCCCGGGTTCGTGACCGTCTACCCGGCGGGCGCGACGAAGCCGACCGCGTCGAACGTGAACTACACCGCAGGTCAGGTCGTGCCGAACAACGTCCAGGTCAAGGTCGGCGCGGGCGGTCAGATCAACCTCTTCGCGAACGCGGGTTGTCCACAGCTGATCGTCGACGTGGTGGGCTACTACACCGGCAGTACGCCGATCGGCGAGGGTGGCTTCGTCGGCATCACGCCCAAGCGCGTCGTCGACACCCGCAACGCGGGGAACGGGGGCTGCGTCGCGGCGACCGACGGGTTCGGTACGGGGCGCGCGGTGCGGGTGACGGGCACGTCGCCGATCACCGGGATCGGTGACACCACGGTGCCCGACGGAGCCGGCGCGGTCGCACTCAACGTCACCGTCGTGACCCCGTCGCTCCCCGGGTTCCTCACCGTGTACCCGACCGGTGCGACCAAGCCGACCGCGTCGACGGTGAACTACGTGGCCGGGCAGGTCGTCCCGAACGGCACGGTGGTCAAGGTCGGTACCGATGGGCAGATCAACCTGTTCGCGAACGCCGGGTGCCCGCAGGTGATCGTCGACGTCGTGGGCTACTACGTGGGGACCTCCGAGCCCACGGGTGACCCGACGGTGCTCGACTCCTGGGGGACCAACACCCAGGGCGCGCTCGGCGACCCGAGCGTGGCGCCCTACGCGGCGACGCCGCTCCGGGTCGGCACGGCGACCGGTTGGACGGCGGTGAGCACCAACGGTTCGCCGGATCTCGAGCAGTCCCAGACCTGTGGCATCCGTTCCGGTGGCCTCTACTGCTGGGGCTCGAACGACTACGGGCAGCTCGGCAACGGCACCACCGAGGCCTCGCCGTTGCCGGTGCAGGTCGGGTCGGCCACGAACTGGCAGTCCGTCTCGGTGGGCGGTGCGGCGGCCTGTGCGATCAACGCCGCGACCGAGCTCTTCTGCTGGGGCGACAACACCTACGGGCAGGTGGGTGACGACGGCGCAGCACCCGACTCGCCGACCCCGTACCGGATCCTCACCGGGCTCGCCGCGGATGGGATCACCCCGGTCTCCATCGGAACCGGATGGGCGAACGTCGACGTGGCCCAGACGCACGTGTGTGCGGTGCGCACCACCGGCAACCAACTCTTCTGCTGGGGCGACAACGCGTTCGGGCAGTTCGGCGACGGCACCTTCGATGCGCAGTACGTGCCGAAGCGGGTGGCCGGCTCGTTCTCCTGGGGCCAGGTGACCACGGGCGACTACCACTCCTGCGCCCGCAACATCTCGAACAAGCCCTTCTGCATCGGCGACAACGCAGCGGGTCAGTTGGGCAACGGCGACGACTTCCCGCCGGACCCGCCGCTCCTCACGAACTCCCCGGTGCAGCCGGAGCCGATCGACACCGTCCTGGACTGGACCCTCCTCGCCGCCGGCACCTACACCTCCTGCGGTCTGCGGGCCACCGGTTCGGTGTGGTGCTGGGGTGACGGATACCTCGGGTCGCTCGGCAACGGTGTCCCGATCTTCACCACCACCGCGCAGAAGGTCGGCACCGATACGAACTGGACGACGATCGACGTCGGATCGAACAACGCGACCTCGGCCCAGGTGTGTGCGGTGAAGTCGACCGGCACCCTCTGGTGCTGGGGCGACGGCACCGATTACAAGACGGGACTCGCGACGACGGAGCCGACCTACGAGCCGACCCAGGTCGGCTCGGCGAACACCTGGTCGAAGGTGAGCACCGGGTACCGGAACTCCTGCGCCACCCGCGCCGACGGCAGCCTCTGGTGCTGGGGTGCGAACGATCAGGGCCAGCTCGGTGTGGCGTCCTTCCGGACGTCCGCGGGGTCCTCGCCGGTCCGCTCCGATGTGGCCGTCGTCTCGACCGGCGCGGTCTCCTCCTGTGCGATCCTCACCTCCGGCGCGATCCGCTGCTGGGGCTCGAACCTCACGGGCGGTCTCGGTGATGGCACCGGCGTCGACTCCCTGACCCCGGTGGCGGTGGGCTCGGCCACGAACTGGGCCCAGGTCGCGGTCGGTGGCGAGGTCGACCTCGGCTCGCCCTCCGGGTTCGCCTGCGCGACCCGGACCGACGGCACGCTGTGGTGCTGGGGTGACGGCGGCTCCGGCCAGCTCGGCTCGGTGGCGACGAGTGCCGACACTCCGACCCAGGTCGGGTCAGCGACCGACTGGACCTCGGTGGCCGCCGGCGCCAAGCACGCCTGCGGTCTGCGCGGCGCGGCGCTCTACTGCTGGGGTGCGGGCGGAGCCGGCCAACTCGGTGACGGCGCCTCCACGAACCGCACCGCCCCGACCGTGGTCCCCCTGCCGTCGGGCGTGGCCGGTTGGAGCTCGGTCAGCGCCGGCACCAGCCACTCCTGTGCTGTGACGGTCGAGGGGCGGGCCTACTGCTGGGGCGCGAACTCGGCCGGCCAACTCGGCACCGGGAACACGACCCCGAGCGCCGTGCCGGTCCGGGTCGGGTCCGCCACGGACTGGGACATGATCGCGGCCGGTGTGCTGACCACCTGCGGGCTCCGCGGGGACTCGCTCCTGTGCTGGGGTTCGAGTGCGAACGGGCAGGTCGGCGACGGGGCGACGATCGACCGGAACGCGCCCGTCACCATCGGTTCGGGCTACGCGTCGGTGGCGCTCGCCGCCGCCGATGAGGACCCCACCGATTCGCACGCATGCGCGGTCAAGGTCACCGGCACGCTGTGGTGCTGGGGCGGCAACTCGTTCGGCCAGCTCGGCGACGGGACGACGACCGCTCGATCGCAGCCGACCCAGGTCGGCTCCGCGACCGGATGGGGCGCCGTCACCGTCGGCGACGGCCACACCCTCGCGCTGCGGGTCTGACCCCGATCGGTCCGGGCACGCGCGCGTGCTCGGGCCGACCGGCGGACCCCGCGAATCCCGCAGCCCACGCGAACCGGGCCCCACGCACGCGCGGAATGTTCGCCATCGTCCGAAATCCGACTGCGGAATCGGAGTTTTGGCGTGACAGGCCCCGGAGGCGGTGGCACAGTTGATGGGTAGTCACGATCTGCGGTGCCCCGCACGCGCAGCGTGGCCTGTGATCGAGAGCGAGCAACTGCGCCATCGTCTGGGGGGACGAACGTGGTCGGAGTCGGCGGCTTCATCCTGCTGGGGTACCTGGTCGGGTTCCTCGTCGCGGGCGCGACGCTGTTCGACATGCACGCCCTCCCGAAGGGGGCCTGGCGGACGACCGGCCGCCGGCGCCGGACCTGGGAGATGGTCGTCGCGCTGAGTTGGGTCGCGTTCGGCTGGGGCGCGGTGCTCGCCGCCATCGTCTGGTTCGCGGGTGAGGCGCGCCATCAGATCGGCCAGGCCCGCCTCGACCACGAGGCCGAACGCGAGATCGACCTCGCGCTCGAGGACCGCAAGGCTGCGATCTCGGCGGAACGGC
>JBEAXD010000091.1:0-2990 GCA_041159995.1 Actinomycetota bacterium
CTCCCCGACCACGTGGACGCCCTCCTCGTGGACCCCGAGGCATGGAGCCGGCGGTGAGCGAGCGGACGCGAACGAACCACCGGCGACCCGACACCCACGAGCCGGCGGTGAGCGAGCGGACGCGAACGAACCACCGGAGGGTCCGATGAACGACCACGAACTCGCGTCGTCGATCGCGCGCCGGGCCGGCGAGTTGCTGCTGGGCATCCGTGCGGAGTTCACGGGCGCTGCGGGCGACCGCGCGCTCGGGGACCGCGGCGACCGCGACGCGAACGATCTGATCCTCTCCGCGCTCGCCGAGGCTCGGCCCACCGACGCCGTGCTGTCGGAGGAGTCGGCCGACGATCACGCACGACTCGCGTCGTCCCGGGTCTGGATCGTCGATCCGCTCGACGGTACCCGGGAGTACCGCGAGGGCCGGACCGACTGGGCGGTCCACGTCGCCCTCGCCATCGACGGCGTACCGGCCGTCGGCGCGGTCGCACTGCCGGCGCTCGGGATCGTCCTGGCGACCGACCCGGCTCCCACACCGGCGCCCGCATCCGGCGGGCCGCCCCGCGTCATCGTGAGCCGGACGCGCGACGTCCCGATCACCGAGCCGCTGCGGGCGGCACTCGGCGCCGAGGTGGTGCCGATGGGTTCGGCCGGGGCGAAGGCCATGGCCATCGTGCGGGGCGAGGCCGACCTGTACGCGCACGAGGGCGGGCAGTACCAGTGGGACAACTGCGCGCCCGTGGCGGTGGCCCTCGCGGCCGGGCTGCACGCCTCCCGCCTCGACGGCTCACCCCTCGTCTACAACGGCCCGGAGACCCTGTTGCCCGACCTGCTGATCTGCCGGCCCGAGTTGGCGGCGGCCGCGCTCGAGGTCGTCCACACGCGGGACCGCGGGTGACCGTGCGAGGCGGGGATCGGCCCGGACGCACCCGGAGCGCCGGTACACTCGCCGTTCCCCGCAGCCGGGCAGCACGCGGACACGCCCACCTCTCGACCACGAAGTTCCCGATGACCGACATCCGACCCGGAGGGACATCCCGGTGAAGGCGGCCCAGGTTCCGCACCTCGATGCACTCGAGGCCGAATCGATCCACATCATCCGCGAGGTGGCGGCCGAGTTCGAACGGCCCGTCATGCTCTTCTCGGGCGGCAAGGACTCCATCGTCATGCTGCGGCTCGCGGAGAAGGCGTTCCACCCGGCTCGCATCCCGTTCCCGGTGATGCACGTCGACACCGGGCACAACTTCGACGAGGTGATCGACTACCGGGACCGGCGCATCGCCGAGCTCGGGGTCAACCTCGTCGTTGCCTCCGTGCAGGCGGCCATCGATGCCGGTCGGGTCGTCGAGGAGACGGGACCGCGCGCCAGCCGCAACAAGCTGCAGACCGTGGCCCTGCTCGACGGGCTCACCGACGGCGGGTTCGACGCCGCGTTCGGCGGGGGTCGGCGCGACGAGGAGAAGGCCCGGGCCAAGGAGCGCATCTACTCGTTCCGCGACGAGTTCGGTCAGTGGGACCCCAAGAACCAGCGCCCCGAGTTGTGGAGCCTCTACAACGGTCGGCACCGGCGGGGCGAGCACATCCGAGTGTTCCCCATCTCGAACTGGACCGAGATGGACGTCTGGCAGTACATCGAGCGCGAGGGCATCGAGATCCCGTCGATCTACTACGCCCACCGGCGCGAGATCGTGCGACGCGACGGCATGCTCCTCGCCGTGACCCCGTACCTCACGCTGCTCCCCGACGAGCAGCCCGAGGAGCTCCTCGTACGGTTCCGCACCGTCGGCGACGCGACCTGCACGGGCGCGGTCGAGTCACCGGCGGCCACCGCGGCGGAGGTCATCGTCGAGGTCGCCGCATCGCGGATCACCGAGCGGGGTGCGACCCGAGCCGACGACCGCATCAGCGAGGCCGGCATGGAGGACCGTAAGCGGGAGGGGTACTTCTAGTGGAGATGCTGCGCTTCGCCACGGCCGGGTCGGTCGACGACGGCAAGTCCACCCTCATCGGGCGGCTCCTGCTCGACAGCAAGCAGATCTTCGAGGACCAGCTCGAGGCGGTCGAACGGACCAGTCGCGAGAAGGGCTTCGACTACACCAACCTGGCGCTGCTGACCGACGGTCTCCGGTCGGAGCGGGAGCAGGGCATCACGATCGACGTGGCCTACCGCTACTTCGCGACGCCCCAGCGCAAGTTCATCATCGCCGACACGCCGGGCCACGTGCAGTACACGCGCAACATGGTCACCGGAGCGTCCACGGCTGATCTGGCCCTGGTCCTGATCGACGCCCGGAAGGGCATCGTCGAGCAGTCCCGTCGCCATGCCGTCATCGCATCACTGCTGCGCGTCCCCCACCTCGTGCTGTGCGTCAACAAGATGGACCTCGTCGACTGGGACCAGCGCGTGTTCGACGACATCTGCGCCGAGTTCACGGAGTTCGCCGCGAAACTCGACATCCCGGACCTCACGTTCATCCCGATCTCGGCCCTCAACGGGGACAACGTGACCACGCACTCGGACCACATGCCGTGGTTCGGTGGACCGACCCTGCTCTACCACCTCGAGCACCTCTACATCGCGTCCGATCGCAACCTGATCGACCCCCGGTTCCCGGTCCAGTACGTGATCCGTCCGATGTCGGATCGCCACCACGACTACCGCGGCTACGCCGGTCAGGTCGCCGGTGGCGTGTTCCGACCGGGCGACGAGGTCATGGTGCTCCCGTCCGGCCTCACGACGACCGTCGCGTCGATCGACACCTTCGACGGGCCCATCGACGAGGCCTTCCCGCCGATGTCGGTGACCATCCGCCTCGCCGACGACCTCGACGTGAGCCGGGGCGACATGATCTGTCGCACCCGCAACGCTCCGACCGCGACCCAGGATCTCGACGCGATGGTCTGCTGGTTCCACGAGCGTCCGATGGCCGAGCGGATCACCTACGGCATCAAGCACACGACCAACAGCGCCCGGTGCCAGGTGCGGGACCTCCAGT
>JBEAXD010000113.1:0-3963 GCA_041159995.1 Actinomycetota bacterium
ACCACGAGATCGACCCCGAACAGGACGTCGATGCGGTCGTAGGCGGCCCGGATGGCCCGCAGTTCGAGCAGCGGGGTCGCCTCGTCGATCACGAGGAGGTCCCGAGGTAGGCCGCGAGCACCGCGTCGTTCCGCTGGACCTCGGCCGGCGAGCCGGAGGCGATGACCCGACCGAAGTCGAGCACGTGGACCCGGGCGCACACGTCCATGACGAGCGCCACGTCGTGCTCGACGAGCACGATCGCCATCCCCTCCCCCGCCAACTCCCGCAGCAGCACAGCGAAGGCCGCGGTCTCCGTGTCGTCCTGGCCCGAGGCCGGCTCGTCCAGCAGCAGCACCCGAGGTCGGGTCGCGAGCGAGCGACCGAGCTCGACCAGTCGGCACTGCCCGGTCGGCAGAGCGTCCACCCGGGCGTCGGCCACCGCCCCGAGGCCGACCCGCTCGATGATCGCATCGGTGACCACCGCCGGATCGTCCTTCGACCGGCTGTAGACCCGATGGATGTCCGCGGCGACACGGATGTTCTCGCGCACGCTCAGCATGTTGAAGAGCTCGAGCCGCTGGAACGTGCGACCGAGGCCGCGCCGGGCCCGCTTCGTCGGCGAGAGCCGCGTGATGACCGCACCGTCGAGGGACACCTGCCCGGAGCTGGGCGGCTGGAGTCCGGTGATGACGTTGAACAGCGTCGTCTTCCCGGCACCGTTCGGACCGATGAGCCCGGTGACGCGCCCCGCCTCGGCCTCGACCGTCACACCGTCGAGCGCGAGGTTCCCGCCGAAGCGGACGGAGATGTCGCTGACCTCAAGGAGTGCCATGCAGCTGCACCTCGTTCATGCCGAGCGCCCGGTCGAGCTCATCGAGATCGGAGGGCTCCCAGGGGACGCTGAAGCCCTTCCACTCCAGCGGCACGTCGTGGACCCGCGGCGTGTCCTCCACGCCGGTGCCGTCGCCGACGCCCACCCGAACGCCGGCCACGACCACCGCGACGATCGGAGCGACGGCGAGGAGCAGGTAGAACGCACCGTTGCCCAGGAGTCCCGCGAGCCGCAGGATCCAGAGCAGGGGCACCGCGAGGGCGAGGCCGATGATCGCGGGCCGGTACCGCAGGATCGGCGCGAACCCCTCCCGCATGTCGTGCACCGACCCGTTCGGATTCCGGCCGAGTCCGATGCCGGCCAGACCGGGGAGCACCGCGGCGAGGTTCGAGAAGAAGGTCCCGAGGGTCGAGATGAGGGGCAGGAACCCCATGAGCGAGGCCCCGGCCATGAGCGCCCCGCCGACCGCGCCGATCCCGCCGACCACCGCGAGCAGCAGCACCGGCAGGCCGTTGACGAACCCGAAGTTCTGGGGGCTGATGGAGCGCAGCTGCATGCCGTAGAGCGCCCCGCCGATACCGGCGATACCCGCCGACAGGGCGAACACCGACAGCTTGGTCCCGACGAGGTCGAGACCGAGCGTCGCGCACGCGGCCTCGCTCGACTTCATGGCGAGGAGGCGTCGGCCGTAGCGGCTCCGCCGCACCCCCACGACGACCACGGAGATGAGCGCGAACGCGACGCTCACGAGCACCATCTGCCGGGCCGGGGTGTCGAACGTGTACCCGAACAGGTCGAGTGGCGCGACCTCGGTCGAGCCCAGTTCGAACAGACTGATGCGGATCGGGCCGATGTCGAAATCACCGAGGTTGAAGATCCATCGATCGAGCGCCACCGCGAACGCCGCGGTCCCGAGCGCGAGGTAGATACCCGAGAGCCGTAGGGCCGGGAGGGCGATCAGCGCGCCGACGGTGGCGGGGACCACGAATGCCAGCACGAGCGCCAGCGGGTTGCCATCCGCGCCGATGTGCCCGTAGATGAGGGCGCCGATCGCGCCGAAGGTGAGCGTGGCCAACGAGATCTGCCCGGCGAACCCGATGAGCGGCACGAGCGAGAGGGCGAAGATCGCGAACGAGAACACCTTCGCGTACGTGGTCGCGTCACTCGTCGACAGCGTGGTCGCCATGATGACCCCGGCGAGCACCGACAGGCCGGCGAACACCCAGGTCCCCTTCCAGGTCGGCATCGGGAAGTACTCGCGGCTCTGACGACGACCGCGCAGTCGGGAGGACGGGATGATGAGCAGCACGATGAACAGGAGGATGGCGGGGGCGGCCAGCCGCAGACCCGCGAAGTTCGGACTGCTCTTCAGGTACCCGGCGAGGTACGCCTCGGTGCAGCCGAGGATGACCGCGCCGAGGAACGTGAGGGGCAGGCTGCGCAGCCGTCCGATGATCGCGGCGGCGTACGCGTTCACGATCAGCAGGGACAACGTGGCTGCATCGAGTGCGACGTTGGGGGCGATGAGGATCCCGCCGATCGCGGCGAGCGTGCAGCCCATCGCCCAGGCCAGCGAGGACACCACGTTCGGACGCACGCCGTTGAGCGAGGCGAGCGAACGGTCGTCCACCACCGCCCGCATGGCGACCCCGGTCCGGGTCGTGCGGAGGAACACCCAGAGCGCACCGGCCACGAGGATCGCCACGACCACGGTGAGGGCCTGCTGGCCCGTGATCCTCGTGTCGAACAGCGTGAAGCCCTGGTTCGCGAAGAAGGCCGAGAAGTTGCGGCTCACCCCCGGCTTCCACACCCAGATCGCCAGACCGATCAACCCGACGAGCAGCCCGATCGAGACGACGAGTTTCGTCACCTCGCTCGTGTCCTCGAGCCCCCGCATCACGAGGAGGTCGATGAGCACCCCGAGCACCGGGGCGACGACGAGGACCGCGACCGCGAGCGCGGCCCACACGGGCCAGCCCCATGCGAAGTGCATCTGCCAGTACGCGAACGCGCAGACCATGCCGATCGCGCCCTGCGCGAAGTTGAAGATCCCCGTCGTCGTGTACGTGAGGACGAGGCCGCTGGCGATGATCGCGTAGATCGCGCCCGTGCTCAGTCCGACGATCGTGAAGGTGAGGAACTTGTCCAACACAGCCTCCGCGGCGGACGCGTGGGGGCGGCACACCCGCCCCCACGCGTGCGACCGCTACTTCAGGTCGGACAGGCTCTTGCCAACATCGGCGAGGGTCACGCCCTTGCCGTACGAGCCCTTGAGCTTGACGAGGTTCTCGGGCCCGCAGTTGTAGATCGAGTCGTTCGGGTCGATGTTGGGGAGGCTGAAGCCCTTGGGCGAGGCCTCGAGGAGCGCGTAGCAGTCGGTCGGGAGCTGCTCCCGCACGTTGCCGGGGGCGTGGAGACCACCACCGGCCCAGTTGGTGCCGCCGACCCGCTTCGCCTCGTCGAGGATGCACTTGCGCGTGAGGTCACTGCCGCACGCGGCCGCCGCCTTGGCGAAGAGGAGCCAGGCCGAGAAGGCCTGGACCCCGAGGTAGGACTTGGCCTTGCCGTCCGGCAGGTACTCCTCGAAGAGGTCGAGGTACTGCTGCGTCGCCGCGTTGTCGGACGCCTTCTCGAACGGGTAGATCGAGCTGCGGACGTAGGTGTCCCGGATGGCCTCGCCGCCCGTCTTCAGCATGATCTGGTCGTAGTGGTTCGGCCCGGCCTGGATGAAGTCGAGCTCGTAACCGGCATCGACGAGGCCCTGCTCGAACTTCGCGAGGTTCTCCGGCTCGCCGGTCCAGATGAGGCCGCGCACGCCCTTCGACTTGAGGGTCTGGACGATCGGCGCCCACGTCGGCTCGCCGCCGGGGTTGTACTGACCGTCGTAGATGATCGTCATCCCCGCGGCCTCGGCGCCCTCAACCGACTGGTCCTTGACGACGACGGTCGACGGGATGCCGGCCGTCAGGGCTGCGACCTTGTCCTTCGCGGCGGGGAACTTCTCCGCGAGCCAGATGAAGTCACCGATCGGCTGGATGTCGTTCGGGTTCGGCAGCACCTGCACGAGCAGGTCGGCACCGCGAGCCTCGGGGCTCACCACGAACCCGGAGATGTCGGGCAGCAAGCAGCCGAGGCGGTCCTTCTGCGCT